>NZ_JAKJTJ010000001.1:0-13736 GCF_050337905.1 Vibrio clamense
GTCGGTCGAGAGGGCGGATGTAAATATCTAATTGTGACTTGCCAGTATCAACGCCGACATTAATGTTTTGAAGTGTATTTGTATTCATAATAAGCTAACTCTTGCTTGCAAATGCGGGCTCGAGACCCAGAAGACTATTCGAGTGTGGTGCTTGGAGTTCTATCTGGCGTTCGAACTTGTTATCGGTCTCTCAATAGAGGAGCCATCATTTAATCGAACTACCAAATAGAAGAACTTTAGTTGCAGCTAAAGTCTGGGTCTCACCTTACCCGATTGGAGTGCCTATTATCCATACAAGGCGTTTAAGACGGATTCCCAACGCTTGGCATTTTTTGTTTGCTTCATCTTTAGTGTATACGGCACAATACTTTAAGTGCAGTGGTTGCGCTGCTCACCACTTAACGCGGCGTTATGCATTTCTCCAATTTCGAGACTCAAGGATGATATATGAGTGAATCAAAAGTAGTTCTAGTCACCGGGGGTGGTAGAGGCATCGGTGCTGCCACTTCAAAGCTATTCGCTTCTAACGGCTATGCAGTTTGTATTAATTACAAGTCCAATTCGGCAGCGGCAGAAGCGTTAGCTCATGAAATTAGGTTAACAGGTGGTCCGTGTATTACGGTTCAAGCTGATGTTTCGAGTGAAGTTGAAGTATCAAGGCTATTTGCGAGAATCGATGATGAACTAGGTGCTTTGTCGGTGCTTGTTAATAATGCAGGTATTCTTCGCAAACAATCACGCCTCGAAGATATGACTGCCGACCGAATCAATACCATCCTATCTAATAATGTGACTAGTTACTTTCTTTGCTGCCGTGAGGCAGTCAAACGCATGTCTACACGTCATGGTGGGCATGGAGGTGTGATAGTGAATGTTTCATCGGGCGCATCTCGTTCGGGTTCGCCAAATGAGTATATTGATTACGCAGCGTCTAAAGGGGCAATTGATGCGCTGACAAAAGGGTTATCTCTAGAAGTTGCCTCAGAAGGTATCAGAGTTAATTGCGTTCGCCCTGGGCTCATTTATACGGAAATGCATGCTGATGGTGGTGAGCCTGAAAGGATAGAGCGGTTAAAAAGTATTATCCCTCTCCAACGAGGAGGGCGTCCTGAAGAGGTAGCAGAAGCTATCTATTGGCTTTCATCGGAAAAGTCATCATTCTCTACGGGGAATTACTTAGACCTGTGTGGTGGGCTTTAAATGCATAACAAACAATTTAAGAGTGACTCCTAACGCTTGGCGAGTTTACTCCGGTTTGAATTTTGTGTTTATGGCGCAGTGATTTAGCTTGGGTGTTATAGCGTTGTCGCACCTTAATTGGGCGTTATAAGGCAAACGGAGTAAGATGAACATATCAACATTGGTCAGCTCATCAAAAGGGTTACTTGATTCAGCTGAATATCTCTATAATCACGTTGAAGATGATGATTACAGTCGAAACCCTAATAAGTACGCTTTTATATTGTCGTGTGCAGCAGCTTTCGAGTCTATGTTAAACGACGGAATAGTTAGTTGGGCATTTCATACATTCCCGCGAGATCATTATAAAAGACATGCAACGGCTTTTCTCTCCATGAATCTGGGGAAAAAGTTAGATGCATTGGGTTATTTATTCTCGACAGGCACATGCATAACCGATAACACGAGTCAGCAATATCAAACCTTAATATCGCTGATTAAGCTACGAAATGAAGTCGCTCATAGTAAGGACTTCTTTATCGACAATGGTACAGTTGAAGTCGGTTATGACGATGAAGTAAGAAGTTACCAGTTTTCAAATGATGTAATTTCCAAATTCAACAAGTCGCCTCTATCAATTGAGCGTGAAAAATGTGCAGATATCTTAGGCTCATTAAGAGATTTGTGGGCAGTGCTTCATTATGACGTTGATGCGGAAAATTCACCACTTTTCAAAGCCTTATAACAAAGCATTTAAGAGGGATTCTCAACGCCTGGCATTTCTGCTTCTACTTCAAATTTAGTGTTTACGGTACAATACTTTAGGTTTGGTGGAGGCGTTGTTCACCCCTTAATGCGGCGTTAAATTTCATTCAATTCTGTTGATGTGAAACACGTTGGATAAATTTTTATTTAATGATGTAAAGTAAGAAAAATTACATAAACAGAGGCTTTGCTCTATGGCAGGAAGATCACCGAAGGGACCTGGTTATATCTACATTTTTGTGAACGATACTAACCCTAATGAAGTCAAGATTGGATTATCTATAAACCCGGTAGCTAGACAGAAACAATTACACTCGACGGGAACTGCAAAACCCATGTATATTCACACCGTATGGGAAGTGCCTAACATGAAAGAAGCTGAAACAATTGCGCATGAAGTCATGAAAGGTCATCGAGTTAACCCAAGGCGAGAGTTTTTTCACTTAGTTCCAGAAGAAGCTGCATTACACCTAGAGACTCCTCACCAGCATTTTGGTGGTCACGACCTTGCTGACGAATATCTTTATACTCTTGCTGGGTTAATTGAAGATGCGTGGGAGTATTGTGATATTTCCTATACGCAAGTAAGAGGAAATACCTACTACTAAAAAAGGCGGATATTAAATGAACGTAATTTTGCCATTTAGCTAGCTTAAAACTGAAATTTAACAAAGCATTTAAGAGTGATTCCCAACGCTTGGCATTTTTGATGTCATCGTTGGGTTTTGTGTTTAAGGAGCAATGGTTTAGTGTTGTGGTAGCGTTGCTCACACCTTAATGCGGCGTTATGTTTTTACTCAATTTTTCAGTTTATTGTAGGTTTTTATGACACCAGAATATCGTGTTGATGCGGAACAGAGAATTGAATCTTACCTTTCAGGGCAAGATATCAAGGACATTAAGTTCATACAAGTTGAGCAAACATTTACAGATATGGGCGGTGAAATTCATGTTTGGAATGTTAAAACTAAAACCGATGGTAGTTGGTGGGTCGTGGAAGGTGAGGGTGTTCCAATGAACCTATACACTCAAAACGAATTTTACTTTTCAGCCGATGAGGCTTATTCATTTCACCTTGGCATTTCTCAACGTCTTCAAGCACGTCATCATCTTGAGTTCAAACACATTATTGATGAGGTTCCACTCGATATTGAGCATGTAAAATCTATTAGCCGGCGTCTTAATAACGCAGCTGTTGCTTTGAATGACGTATCTGCGCCAGAAGATCTTCAAGCGATAGGTTTGACATGTAGGGAGAGCTTAATTGAACTAGCGGGAGTGTTGGTGAATGACAATCCTAATTTACTTGTGTAAACATCCCTCAATTAGTGGCACTCGAAATTAGAGTCTTCCTTTCGTTGTGATTTAGCCAAATACTCCCATGGGGTAAGATCTTCCAGTGAGTCATGTGGTCGCTCATGGTTATACTCTTTTACCCAAGTTTCTGTTAATTCGCGAACTTCATTTAACGTCTTAAACACGTACATATTCAAAATGGCATCACGATAGGTTCTATTAAAACGCTCAATATAAGAATTCTGTGTGGGCTTTCCTGGTTTGATAAACTCCAGCTCAATCTGATTGTTCTCCGCCCATTCAGCCAGTTTTAGCGAGATAAATTCAGGCCCGTTATCCATTCTTATCTTTTGTGGATGCCCACGCCATGCGACAACTCGATCAAGTACGCGAAGTATACGAACCGTCGGTAAACTCAAGTCGATTTCTACTGCCAATGCTTCACGATTAAAATCATCTAAAAGGTTAAACGTACGAAAACGTCTTCCACACTGTAAAGAGTCGCTCATAAAATCCATAGACCAACATTCATTTGCATGGTCTGGCACGCACAGTGGCATAGTAACGCGTTGGAAGCCGCTTCTTACCACGTCGTCGCATATTCAGGTTTAACAAACGATATACGCGATGGACTCGCTTATGGTTCCATTTGTAATCCCATCGTTTTAGAGTCTTAAATAACTTGCTAAATCCATATGCAGGATAACGTTCAACTGCTTTTTGAAGCACATCAATGATCTCATCGTCTCGATGTAGATCTGGCTGATATCGATAAACTGAATCGCTAATGCCAACAACTCGGCACGCTCTGCGCTGGCTGACGTTATGTTTGTATTTCACATAATCAACCAATTCACGGCGAACCGATGGCTTTACAGCTTTTTTTCAATAACGTCTTTAAGGATGGAGTGATCCAGACTCAAATCGGCATACATCTGTTTTAATCGACGGTTCTCCTCTTCAAGCTCTTTCAATCGCTTAATGTCAGAGCTATCCATGCCGCCGTATTTAGACTTCCAGTTATAATACGTTGCATCTGAAATACCGTACTCACGACAAGCATCCGATACTTTTCGGCCTGCTTCAACTTCCTTCAAAATCTTAACGATCTGCGATTCTGTGTAGCGTGATTTTTTCATCATCGTTCTCCGTTTTACTTAGTTTAAACGGAAGAACTCTAAATCGGAATACACCTATTTTAGGGGATGGTTACACTTGAAGAAAAAGGGCTTAAAGGTGCTGACTTCAAAGGTATAGCGAGAGAAGTAATTGCAATATACGCTCCAGGGAAAAGTAATAGTAAACTGCGTAAGCGTAGCAGGGACGTCATGGAAGCTGCATGGGATCATTCATCTGAAATTGTGCATTCCCCAAACAAAAATATACCTGACGCAAAAATATGCTTATTGTTAACTTGTTCGGCAGTCTCGTTGATTCAAAACTTGTTTCTCAAATATCTTGGGTTCGATAGCGAGCCCAAGTGTTCTGTCTGCAAAAGCATGGATTTTGAAATATTGGTTTCAGAGGACAGTGAAGAAGCTCTATTTAGCTGTAATAGTTGTGGTAATCAGGAGCAGTTGTCATAAAAAAACATAACAAACTGTTTAAGAGTGATTCGCAACGCGTGGCATTTTTACTATGCGTTGCGTTTAGTGTTTAAGGTGGTATGCGGTAGCTTAGGTATTGCGTTGCTCACACCTTAACAGGGCGTTAGGTTTATAGGTAAGTTCATGGAAATAATCAAGTTTCAGTCTCATCATCACGAAGCAACAGCGCAACTTTACTTTGAATCTAGAGTTGCTACCTTCACTTTCATGGACACAGCAACATATTGTCTAACTGACTTTGTGAAAGACACTGATGGAGAAGAAATTTGGGTAGCTGTAGAGCAGGATACCGTTATCGGTTTTACCTCAATCTGGAAGCCAGAAAACTTCGTACACCATCTATTTGTAAGCCCTCAAAACCTTAAGCAAGGTGTTGGTTTAAAATTACTAAATCATGCGAAATCCCTAAGTAATCGCTTAAGTCTCAAGTGTTTGGTTCAAAATACAAATGCTACCAAGTTTTACCTTTCTCAAGGCTTCACAATTCTAGAAACAGTGGGCAAAGGGAAAGAAAGCTATCATCTCATGAGCTTTGAGGCACAAACCTAACAAACAATTTAAGAGTGACTCCTAACGCTTGGCAATTTTACTTCGGTTTGAATTTAGTGTTTACGGTACAATAGTTTAGCTTAGGTGTTATAGCGTTATCGCACCTTAATTGGGCGTTATATTGCATAAGATTCAAAGGGTTAAATTATCCGTTTATCTTTGTCCTACGTTTAAGCTACACACCTGTTCGTTTCGTGAAAAATGCCATCAAAATGACCATCGCACGTAGAAAGTGTGGCGGTTAATTAGCTGCAACGTCACGCAAGTCTCCTCGTTAGTAAGTTTTGTTGGCTCAAGTTCATTTTGCGCGGCTTCTTTTTGGTGGGGGTTTTATTGAAAATTGTGGCTTCAGCGCACTTTGCTGTCAGGTTTCTCGTTCGAATTCTTTGTCATTCTGGCTAATCGAATGGCTCTAATTTTAGCTCATTTCGCTTCTTAGCCAAGTGCGTTTTATTGTCTATGGTTGAGTTTTGAGCTATCCGTTTTACATCTGAGTTCAAAGCCAGTAGATTTGTAGTCAATTCAGCACCTTGGCGCTAAACTTGGCTCTGTCGTGCGGGCAATATAACAAAGCATTCAAGAGGGATTCTCAACGCTTGGCATTTTTGCATCTACTTCAAATTTAGTGTTTACGGTACAATGCTTTAGGTTGGGTGGAGGCGTTGTTCACCCCTTAATGCGGCGTTATACGCTTTTAGGAAATAATCGAATATGAACAAGTTAGTATTCAGAGTTTGTGATGAGAATAGTTCGTATTGGGCTGATCTAGAAAGGTTATTTCAAAGTGAATGGTCTGACTTTTTCTTCGTTGATACCTATAAATCTGAAGCTAATCTTCCTCCTGTTTTGGTCGCTTTGAGAAACAACGAAGTTATCGGTGGATTGGCTTATTCTCGTTTTAAAGAGCCACATGGAAGTTCAGATGTCATTTGGTTTAATGCTGTCTTTGTTTCGCCAGAGTGGCGCGGTCAAGGCATTGCTAGTGAGTTGATTAACCGAGGTGTTGAGCAAGTATCAGAAACGCTTCAAAGTAATCTGTATGCTTATACAAATGTCGCTCCGTTGTACCAGTCTTTAGGTTGGTCGCTGGTTGATATTGAAAGTGAGCCAAATCATAGCGTAATGAGTATCTCACTCAGAACTTAACCACGCGTATAACAAAGCATTTAAGAGTGATTCGCAACGCTTGCCGTTTTCGCTTCGCTCAAAGTATAGGCAAGCGCCGCTCACACCTTAATGCGGCGTTAGGTGAAGAAGCAAACTTTCGTTGAAATATCTGGAAGGGTTATGATCTTATACAAATACAGGGCTTTGAACTCAATTGAATTTACGCTCGACATCTTGTTGAACGAGCGCCTATATTGCGCGTCATATAAGGAACTAAATGATCCCTTTGAGGGGCAGTTGTTTGATGCCCACCCTAAGGTAGTTCCAATTTTTGATAAATCAAATAATGAGTTCCTTGCATTTAAGCAGTTGCCAGAGGGTCAGACAAAAAGACAAAAGTTATCCTCCATTGAAGATTTAGGTCACATCAGCCAAGGGTACAAAATCTGCAGTCTTTCAAAGTCCCCTTCAGACGTAAAGATGTGGTCGTTATATGCAGATAGTCATAGAGGTATCGCTATCGAACTCGAAATTGAAGATAGCATTGTGTCTGAGGTTAAATATGTTGACTCCTTACCAATCGCGATGAATACCTTGCTAACAAGGGAATCAGCGGAACAGATTTTCTCTAGAAAAACCAAGGATTGGGATTACGAAAGGGAATACAGAATAATAACAACTGAACAGTATTTCCCAATTAAGTCTAAAATTCGTCGCGTATTACTTGGTGTCCGTGTCAGTGAGATCTATGTTGAAATGCTAAGAAAATTGCTACCTAGCACTATACCTATAGTTCAAACTAAACTTGACCCAAGTAATGCGTCAGTAATCACCTAACAAAGCATTTAAGAGTGATTCGCAACGCTTGGCAGTTTCGCTTCGCTCAAGTATAGCCAAGCGCCGCTCACACCTTAATGCGGCGTTATATTGCATAAAATTCAAAGGGTTAAATCATCCGTTTATCTTTGTTCTGCGTTCGAACTACACACCTGTTCGTTTCGTGAAAGTTGCCATCAAAATGACCATCGCACGTAGAATGTTTGTCGGTTAATTAGCTGCAACGTCACGCAAGTCTCCTCGTTAGTAAGTTTCGCTGGCTCAAGTTCATTTTGCTCGGCTTCTTTTTCGTGGAAGCTAAATTGAAAATCGTGGTTTCAGCGCACTTTGCCGTCAGGTTTCTCGCTCGAATTCTTTGTCATTCTAGCTAATCGAATGGCTCTAATTTCAGCTCATTTCGTTTCTTAGCCAAGTGCGTTTTGTTGTCTATGATTGAGTTTCGAACTATCCGTTTTACTTCTGAGTTCAAAGCCAGTAGATTTGTAACCAATTCAGCATCTTGGCGCTAAACTTGGCTTTGTCGTGCGGGCAATATAACAAACAATTTAAGAGTGACTCCTAACGCTTGGCGAGTTCACTTCGATTTAAATTTTGTGTTTACGGCGCAATGGTTTAGCTTGGGTGTTATAGCGTTGTCGCACCTTAATTGGGCGTTATATTGCATAGGATTCAAAGGGTTAAATTATCCGTTTATCTTTGTTCTCCGTTCAAGCTACACACCTGTTCGTTTCGTGAAAATTGCCATCAAAATGACCATCGCACGTAGAAAGTGCGCCAGTTAATTAGCTGCAACGTCACGCAAGTCTCCTCGTTAGCAAGTTTTGCTGGCTTAAGTTCATTTTTCGCGGCTTCTTTTTCGTGGGGACTTCATTGATAATTGTGGCTTCAGCGCACTTTGCAGTCAGGTTTCTCGCTCGAATTCTTTGTCATTCTGGCTCTTCGTATTACTCAAATTTTTCTAATTTCGCTTCTTAGCCAAGTGCGTTTTGTTGTCTATGGTTGAGTTTCGAACTATCCATTTTACTTCTGAGTCCAAAGCCAGTAGATTTGTAACTAATTCAGCATCTTGGCGCTAAACTTGGCTCTGTCGTGCGGGCAATATAACAAACAATTTAAGAGTGACTCCTAACGCTTGGCGAGTTCACTCCGATTTGAAATTTGTGTTTACGGTGTAGTGGTTTAGTTTGGTGTTATAGCGTTGTCGCACCTTAATTGGGCGTTAGTTTGCAAAAGTAGAAAAGCGTTATTATTCAAAGAGCCTAGTCCGGTTTCTGTGCTTTACACCTGTTCGTTTATCGAAAGTTATGCAACCAAATCTCATCGCGCGTAGGGTGTTTTTCGGCTCTTTGAGTTCAACGTTATTCATTTCTCCGCATCAGTAATTTTGGTCACTTAGTGCGTCTCGCGCTATTTCTTTTTCTTGGTGGTTAATCCGTAAAATAGTGGCTTTGTCGCACTTGGTTGTCAGGTTGGTCGAATGAATCCTTTGTCAGCCAAAGTACTTCAAACTGTGGTTGTGCAGCGCATGTCGCTTCTTAGCCAAGTGCGTTTTGTTGTCTGGGTTAGAGTTCTGCAGTTTTCAGTTTTACATTGTCGTTCAAAGTGATCCGCACCAGCAGTTTTGGACACTGAGTTAAGTGAGTACAATCACTAATGAGGTGAACCATGACAAGCAAGAAGAAACGTATTATCCATTCTCCTGAATTTAAAGCAGAAACCCTGAAGCTGGCAGATAAAGTGGGGGTAGCTGCAGCCGCAAGACAGCTCTCATTACATGAATCTCAGATCTACGGTTGGCGAAAAGCCACAAAGAAGAATTCTAATATTAGCCAACGAGAACAAGAATTAGCCGTTGAAGTCGCTAAGCTAAAGAGGCAGTTGGCAGAGCAAGCAGAAGAGCTAGAAATCGTAAAAAAGGCCGCCACCTACTTCGCGAAAAATCTAAAGTAAATTGCTATGAATTTATGCTCGAACACCTGCTGAGTTTTAGTGTTACTCGCATGGCTAAGGTGTTCAGAGTTTCTCGAAGTGGGTTTTATTATTGGGTTGAGAATCGTCACAAGGCGATTCAACGCGAGGCAGCTCGCCAAAAGCTTGATACCAAGGTCAAAGAAGCCTTTGACGTTAGCAAAGAACGAGATGGCTCAAGACGTATTCAAAAGGAATTGGCTGAGAGCGGTGACAACCATAATGTTAAGACCATTGCTGCCAGTATGAAACGTCAGGATTTAGTAGCGAAAGCAGCACGCAAGTTTAAGTGTACAACGGACAGTAAGCATAAAATGCCCGTTGCTCCAAACTTTCTCGCTCAAGATTTTAACGCAACAGCTCCGAATCAAAAATGGGCAGGAGACATCACCTATGTTGCCACAAGCGAAGGCTGGCTGTACTTAGCTGTCATTATTGACCTCTATTCAAGACAAGTTATTGGTTGGTCTATGAATACGAGAATGACGGCCTCACTGGTCTGCGATACCTTATCAATGGCTTTATTTCGCCGAGGTTTCCCTGGGCAGGTTATTACTCATAGCGATCGAGGTAGTCAGTACTGTTCGAAAGACTATCGAGACCTAATAAGCACTTATAATCTAAGGCAAAGTATGAGTAGGAAAGGAAATTGCTGGGATAATGCTTGTGTTGAGAGCTTCTTCCATTCTATGAAAGTTGAAGCAATCCAATACGAACCGATCATGACGAGAGAGCAGATGCGTCAAACGATCTTCGAGTACATCGAGGTTGATTATAATCGAACGAGAAGGCACAGTGCTCTTGGGTACCTAAGCCCAATGAACTTTGAAAAGCAAAATGTCGCTTAGTTAAGTGTCCAGTCTGGCTGGAGCAGATCAGGGTTATTATGGATTTAGTAGCAAGATTATTTCAAAAGAGGCTTGGGCTGAACTTTGTGATGATAGGTCTTATGCTAAATTCGTTGAGTAACGAACATAACAAAGCGTTTAAGACAGATTCGCAACGCTTGGCATTTTTGGTTTTGGTCTAGTTTAGTGTTTACGGCGTCCAAATTGAGTGTAGTGGTAGCGTGGCTCACACCTTAATTGGGCGTTATGTTCACGGGAGGATAATTGGATCAGGAAAAACTATTAAAGTGGCCGAAAGTGGTATTCGTCCATAGCTCCATATTGTGGGTATTTGACCGAAAAAAGGCTGTAGCCGTGTCAATAATCATATTTTACTATTCACATTTCTATGCTTCAGTACTTGGAATGCCTTCATTATTTTCAAGTTCTGGTGCAATTGTATCAGCTGTTGGGTTACTGCTTACCTTAAAGCACAATTTTATAAGTATTGCGCAAAGTCCGTATGCTGCGGTAGTCAAACATCACCAGATGGGTAGCTTTGCTAGTGTAAACATGATGGAAGATCCAAAATATGTAAACCCGGCAGTTATCGCTCTTAAAGATGAATACGTGGGTATCATCTTGGTACTTTTAGGCGGTGTTGTTAGTGGTTATGGTGGGTTTGTGCCATTTTGGGGAGTGTGAACATAACAAAGCGTTTAAGGCAGATTCCCAACGCTCGGCATTTTCAGTTTGCTTTGAATTTAGTGTTTACGGCACAATGGTTTAGGTTTGGTGGTCTGCGTTGCTCACTACTTAACGCGGCGTTATGAGGCATATGGTGATCAAGTTAGAATCAGTATTAGAAAGTGAATTTGAGTCGCTGTTTTCAGTGGTGAAAATGGGGCTATATTCTCACGTAGAATCAGTCTTTGGTTGGTGTGATGATTATCAGAAAAATCGACTAATTAATGATTATGAGCCGAATTGGTTTTATTGGGTTTACTCTGAGCAGACTCGTGTTGGAATGCTCTGCTTCAAACAGTACAGCAATTCATATCATGTTCACTTGTTGGTTGTTTTTCCTGAATTTCAAAACCAAAGTTTAGGGCAAGCTATCATGGCTTATGTTCATGAAAAAGCGAAGAATGAGCATAGAGACAGCATTTCGTTATCAAGTTTTGTTCGTAATATTAAAGCGGTAAGTTTCTATGAAAGGCTAGGGTATAAAGTCATTGATAGTGATGAAAACTTCTTATCATTGTCGTTGAACCTTGCCTCATAACAAAGCATTTAAGAGGGATTCTCAACGCTTGGCATTTTTGTATCTACTTCAAATTTAGTGTTTACGGTACAATACTTTAGGTCGGGTGGAGGCGTTGTTCACCCCTTAATGCGGCGTTATATTGCATAAGATTCAAAGGCTTAAATTATCCGTTTATCTTTGTTCTGAGTTCGAGCTACACACCTGTTCGTTTCGTGAAAGTTGCCATCAAAATGACCATCGCACGTAGAATGTTTGTAGGTTAATTAGCTGCAACGTCACGCAAGTCTCCTCGTTAGTAAGTTTTGCTGGCTCAAGTTCATTTTGCGCGGCTTCTTTTTTGTGGGGACTTTATTGAAAGTTGTGGCTTCAGCGCACTGTGCTGTCAGGTTTCTCGCTCGAATTCTTTGTCATTCTGGGTGATCAAATTGCTCCAGTTTTAGCTCATTCCGCTTCTTAGCCAAGTGCGTTCTGTTGTCTATGGTTGAGTTTCGAACTATCCATTTTACTTCTGAGTTCAAAGCCAGTAGATTTGTAACCAATTCAGCACCTTGGCGCTAAACTTGGCTCTATCGTGCGGGCAATATAACAAACAATTTAAGAGTGACTCCTAACGCTTGGCGATTTCACTCCGGTTTGAAATTTGTGTTTACGGTGCAATGGTTTAGCTTGGGTGTTATAGCGTTGTCGCACCTTAATTGGGCGTTATGCGTCATGGAGGAAATAATGTCTAAAGTAACTTTGAAAGGTTTCATTGTCGTACCTGAGCAGGATTTAGAAATCGTCAAACATGAACTAGAAAACCATAAAATGTTGACTCTACAAGAGCCGGGTTGCCTGATTTTTAAGGTTATTCAAGATGAAGTCGATTCAACTCGTTTCGATGTTTATGAAGAGTTTGTCGATAGAAAGTCTTTTGAGAGTCATCAAAATAGGGTGAGGGGATCTCATTGGGGTGAAGTTACAAGTAACGTTGAACGTCATTATGAAATCTTTGAGTGAAAACGCATAACAAAGCGTTTAAGACGGACTCCCAACGCTTGGCATTTTGAGTTTTAGGTCAGTTTAAGTGTTTATGGCACAATGGTTTAGGTTTCGTGGTAGCGTTGCTCGCCACTTAACGCGGCGTTATGTTCAAGGAGGTAATATGAGTTTTGTAGCTGATAAATCGAAAGACGAAATACTAGAAGAAATGGGCAAAGTTGCTATGCCGGGAAGTGTTGTTCATGAGCAACAAAAAGCTGGGATTATAGTCCGTTCAACAGAAGATATTGAAGATGCACTCTTTGAACTAGGTGAAAAATTAGATAGGAGTGCTAGCAGTTCCGACAAAATGAGCGAACGTATTTATTGGCTAAATGTTATCTTGGCGGCAGCAACAGTAGTAGCAGCAATTGCTACCGTAGTTATTGCTTTTAAAACACCGTAATTAACGCCAACTGATGAACATAACAAACAATTTAAGAGTGACTCCTAACGCTTGCCGATTTCACTTTGATTTGAGTTTTGTGTTTACGGTGCAATGGTTTAGTTTGGGTGTTATAGCGTTGTCGCACCTTAATTGGGCGTTAGCCGCTTTCTCGATCACAAGTATTAATGGAGTAATATATGAATGTACATGAAAAGCTAAATTACGTTGAATTTGGAGCAAAGGATCTAGCTGCAACGAAAGCTTTTTTCAGCTCTGTCTTTGATTGGTCATTTGTTGATTATGGTCCTGAATATGCGGCATTTTCGAATCAAGGTTTAGATGGTGGATTTTTTAAGTCTGATGCTTGTAGTCAAACATCAACTGGCGGCGCACTTTTAGTTTTTTATAGTGCGGATATATCGGCAACTGAGAGTAAAGTACTAAAACATAGTGGTGCGGTTGTTCGACCAATTTTCAATTTCCCCGGGGGTTGCCGTTTTCATTTCGTTGAGCCAAGTGGTAACGAGTTTGCAGTGTGGTCTGAAACACGCGTCTAACAAACATTTAAGAGTGACTCCTAACGCTTGCCGATTTCACTCCGGTTTGAAATTTGTGTTTACGGCGCAATGGTTTAGCTTGGGTGTTATAGCGTTATCGCACCTTAATTGGGCGTTATGTTACTCATTGAAATTCCGCATAAAACTGGTAATTAGCTCTCATCTTTTGTTGCTCGCTTATCCTAAGCTGTATAGGTCAATCCAACTTGAGGTACTCGCTATGAGCATAGAACGTCATGGAATTACAATAGGTATTGAGCGCATTGGCTTGGAATCTGTTTTAGTGTTTAAGGCTACAGGTAAACTCACTCATAAGGACTATGAAGCAATTGTTCCTGTCTTGGATTCTAGCTTAAAGGGTATCAACTC
>NZ_JAKJTJ010000002.1:0-10602 GCF_050337905.1 Vibrio clamense
CGTAAGTATGAAGTATGAACTTCAGATAGTCGCTTTACTTCCAGGCGCAACAATTGAGCATGTTGGAGCGTCTTCTATCCCTAATGCTGTATCTAAGGGAGACCTAGACATACTTGTTGGCGTTAACGGTAACGATCTAGAAAAAGCAGTGAAGTTACTTTCTACTTTAGGTTTCAACGAAAAATCCAATACGTTAAGAACTCCAGAGCTTTGCATGCTAGAAAATAGCTCAGGTGAAGATGTCGCTTTTCAAGTCATAGCGAATGGCTCAGAATTTGACTTCTTTGTGAGGTTTAGGGACAAGCTCCGTGAAAGCCCTGAGTTGGTTCAACAATACAATGAACTCAAAATGTCTTGTACAGGCTGGATTCACGAAGAGTATCGTCGAAAAAAGTCAGCTTTTATTGAGCGCGTTTTAAGACAGGCATAACAAAGCATTTAAGGCGGATTCCCAACGCTCGGCATTTTTGGTTTGCTTTAACTTTGGTGTTTACGGCATCATACTTTTAGTTCAGTGGCCTGCGTTGCTCACCACTTAATGCGGCGTTATACAAATAGGTGAAAAATTGAAGCTGTACAAATATGTTCCATTTTCAAATGGTTCTAAGAACATCCTATCAAATTGTACTATGAAGTTTTCGTCAGCAGAGGAGTTTAATGATCCATTTGATTGTGTTGTCTCTTATGATGTTGAAAAGTCATTAGAATATGCTTTGTCGAGAACTGATTTACTTGAGAATGCTAAGATGGTTTTTCAAGGGAATGTAGCAGATGAGTGGGCAATGCTCGAGAACCTCAAAAGTTCATTGGTGTCCGGAGATTTTACTGAAAGCATGACCTCAAGTTTTGGTATATGTTCTCTTTCTGAGACTTTTGAAAATATCTTAATGTGGTCACACTATGCGGATAATCATAAAGGTTTTGTTGTAGAGTTTGAAACACCAACAAATTTTGCTGAGTTTTTGGAGACGCCTGAATATTTGTTAATTGCATGGGCTGTGCAGTACAAAAGTGATATGCCCAAGGTGACGATGGGAAAGGCTGATGGTTTTGAGGCTCTAGCTGAGCAATTTCTGGTAAAAGCAAAAGATTGGGAATACGAGCAAGAGCATAGGTGTTTAGCTCATATTACAGGTCCTGGAATACATTCTTTTTATCCGAAGTTGATAACAGGTGTTATTGCCGGAGCTAAAATTTCAGATGCAGATTTGAATGAGTTGCAGCTATTAGTTAAGTCGTTTGAACGTAAACATGACGTAAGTCTATCGTTTAAGCGCGCAGTAAAAGCTAAAGAGCAATATCGGTTAGAATTTGTATAACAATCTGTTTAAGAGTGATTCGCAACGCGTGGCGTTTTTACTATGCGTTACGTTTAGTGTTTAAGGTGATATGCGGGGGCTTCGGTATTGCGTTGCTCACACCTTAACAGGGCGTTATATTGCATAAGATTCAAAGGGTTAAATTATCCGTTTATCTTTGTTCTGTGTTCGAGCTATACACCTGTTCGTCTCGTGAAAGTTGCCATCAAAATGACCATCGCACGTAGAAAGTACGTCGGTTAATTAGCTGCAACGTCACGCAAGTCTCCTCGTTAGTAAGTTTCGCTGGCTCAAGTTCATTTTTCGCGGCTTCTTTATCGTGGGAACTTCATTGAAAGTTGTGGCTTCAGCGCACTTTGTTGTCAGGTTTCTCGCTCGAATTCTTTGTCATTCTGGCTAACTTAACTATTCAAATTTACCTAATTTCGTTTCTTAGCCAAGTGCGTTTTGTTGTCTATGATTGAGTTTCGAACTATCCATTTTACTTCTGAGTCCAAAGCCAGTAGATTTGTAACTAATTCAGCACCTTGGCGCAAAGCTTGGCTCTGTCGTGCGGGCAATATAACAAAGCGTTTAAGACGGACTCCCAACGCTTGGCGGCTTCAGTTTAAAGATATGCATCAGTGTTTATGGCACAATGTCTTGAGTGCAGTGGTAGCGTTGCTCGCCACTTAACGCGGCGTTATGTGCTTTAGAGGAAAATGATGAAAAGTCGACTAATTTTAGCTTTATCTTGCATGGTTTCTATCACTTCTATTGCAGGTGAAAATGCCCCGATAGATTGCGATAATGCTTTAAATACACTCCAAATCAACCAGTGTGCATCAATAGAACTCGAATCAGCAAAAGAAGATCTTTCCAACTATTTGGACGCTAGCTTTGAACATAATTCGTATGACCCAGAATTAGTTAAAGCAATCAAAGTCGCTCAAGTTGACTGGCAGGCATATATGTCATCTCATTGTGATTCTGTATATACGCAATGGCGTGATGGCACAATTCGAGGTGTTATGGCAATTTCATGTAAAACCAAGCTAACCAAACAAAGAACTCATGAAGTTTGGGAGACTTTTTTAACCTACATGGACAGTACTCCTCCAGTGTTACCTGAACCAAAACAGTAGGTTAATCTACCACGCACATAACAAAGCGTTTAAGACGGATTCCCAACGCTTGGCATTTTCGGTTTGATTCAGCTTTAGTGTTTACGGCACAATATTTTAGGTTAGGTGGTAGCGTTGCTCACCACTTAACGCGGCGTTAGCTGGCGATAATTTTCACACACATTGCAAAGATTGGAGGATTCATGAAAGGTAAAGGGAAGTGTTTATGTGGCTCGGTGAAGTTGGAAGTCGAGTACGCTAGTACCGAATTGGCTGCTTGTCATTGTAGTATGTGTAGAACTTGGTCAGGCGGTCCGATGTTAGCTATTGATTGCGCTGATTCAGTTAAAATATCAGGTCAATCAAATGTTGTTAGATATCAGTCATCAGATTGGGCTGAAAGAGGTTTCTGCGGTAAATGTGGTACTCATTTGTTCTACTTTTTAGTGCCAAATAATCAGTACCACCTTCCTGTTGGGCTATTGATGTCAGAGGATGACTACAAGTTAACTCATCAAATATTCATTGATGAAAAGCCCGAATACTACGAATTTAAAAATGAAACACAAAATATGACTGGTGCGGAAGTTTTTGCTCACTTTGAAAGTGGAGAGTAAGCAGCTAACAAGGCATTTAAGAGTGATTCCCAACGCTTGGCATTTTCAGTTCAAGGTTGGGTTTCGTGTTTACGGCGCAATGGTTTAGGTCCGTGGCAGCGTTGCTCACACCTTAATGCGGCGTTAGTTGTCACAGCAATTCGGAGGTATGGTGGTAGATTGGAAAAACGGTCAATTGCTGACGTTGGTTAAAGATCAGATGTCTCAAGAAAAATTTGAGTACTTTGAAGACCAAGTCGCTTCAATTCAATGGAAGCTTAAACTATCTAAGTTCCATGGATATCATGCGACTTTGGTTTCAACGCAAGAAGTAAGTCATGTCGAAAAGTCAGTGTTGGGAGTTGGAAGAGATCCAAGATTGGCGTCATTAGCTCATTTAATAGCTCATGTTCAAACTCTTCACTCTATTGCGGATATTTTTGCTCAAATTATTTGTGCGTGCTTTCCTACAGTCGCACCAAAAAGAGAGCGAGACATAACATTTTACAATGTGTCAAGAAGTCTAAAACTTTCTGAACACGCAAGTTTGCTTAGTGTCAGTAAGGCAGTTGAGCTAGTTAGAGAAAATTCAAAGTTCAAATATGTGGCGGCTCTGGTGAATATAAATAAGCATAGGGTTATTCCAATCAAAAAGTTTAATATGGACTACGAAAATAACATCGCTCAATATATTGTTTCCGAGTTCGAATATGATTGCATTGTGTATCCATCACGCCCGGCTACTGAAGTTTTAGATATATATTTTGAACTTGAAGCTCAATACCTAAATATTGGTGTCGCGATAAATGCAGTGTTGAGCAAAGACAACTAACAAACTGTTTAAGAATGATTCGCAACGCGTGGCATTTTCACTATGCGTTGGTTTTAGTGATTAAGGTGGTATGCGGAAGCTTCGGTATTGCGTTGCTCACACCTTAACAGGGCGTTATGTTACTCATTGAAATTCCGCATAAAACTGGTAATTAGCTCTCATCTTTTGTTGCTCGCTTATCCTAAGCTGTATAGGTCAATCCAACTTGAGGTACTCGCTATGAGCATAGAACGTCATGGAATTACAATAGGTATTGAGCGCATTTGCTYGGAATCTGTTTTAGTGTTTAAGGYTACAGGTAAACTCACTCATAAGGACTATGAAGCAATTGTTCCTGTCTTGGATTCTAGCTTAAAGGGTATCAACTCAAAGCATATAAAAATGTTGGTCGATATTACTGAGTTTTCAGGTTGGGAGCTTCGGGCTGCGTGGGATGATTTTCAGCTTGGGCTAAAGGTCGGCTTTAATATTGAGAAAATAGCCATCTACGGTGATAAGAATTGGCAGGAGCTAGCCGCCAAAATAGGTAGTTGGTTTATATCAGGTGAAATGGAATCATTTGGTAGCTACGAGTCGGCAGTGCAGTGGCTAACTGATTAACATAACAAACAATTTAAGAGTGACTCCTAACGCTTGTCGATTTCACTCTGATTTGAATTTTGTGTTTACGGCGTAATGGTTTAGCCCGGTTTTTATAGCGTTGTCGCACCTTAATTGGGCGTTATGTTTTACATGGGTTTCAATGGCTTAAATGCCTTTTAATCGTTCTTTGCCCCTTTGGGTGTTTGTCCTGAGTAGACTCAGCAAAGTACCATTGTCTGCCCAAGTTCTTGAATCACTTCACCCGTAAAACATGCCAAAGTTCGTGGGTTGCTTCATTCAAGTTTTCGGGTGGTTTGGTCGTCCTGTGTCTCTGGCTCAAAGTCGCTTTGGGCATATTTCTCAATCAGCCAATAACCTTGGCAGTAGTCTCGGCAAATCGCCATTGTTCTGCGCTGCTTTTGCTAAGAAAGGGTGCTTGTTGAAAGCGTATCGAGTTGCCTCATTAGCAGGGAAGTGGACTTACTCGTTTCTGGCTTGGCGCATCTGGCGGTAAAATGAATCCGAGCTTGTGATTTGGTTCAGAAATCTAGGTCTGCAATGCAGTTCTTTGCCAAATAAATCAGTCGTTTGTGTTAAAACATAACAAAGCATTTAAGACGGATTCTCAACGCTTGGCGATTCCAGTCTAGGTCGGCTTTAGTGCTGAATGTGGCAAGGTTTAGGCTGGGTGGTCGCGTTGTTCACCACTTAATGCGGCGTTATGCTCTATTCATAGGAGGTAAGATTAGTGGAAAATCCAAAATTATTTATTTCGTATTGTTGGTCAACTCCAGAGCATGAGCAATGGGTTATCGATTTAGCTACAGAACTTACAGAATCAGGTATCCACGTAATTTTGGATAAGTGGGATCTAAAAGAAGGTCATGATGCTTTCGCTTTTATGGAGAAAATGGTTACAGATCCAGAAATCAAGAAGGTCGCTATGATATGCGATGAAGCTTATGCTTCTCGCGCAGATGGTCGCTCTGGAGGTGTTGGAACAGAAACTCAGATTATTTCTCGCGAAGTTTATGAGGATCAAGAACAAGGTAAATTTGTCGCGGTTATTCCAAATCGTGATGATAATGGACAAGCTTTCTTACCCACTTATTATAAATCAAGAATTTATATAGATCTTAGTGAACCAGACAAGTACTCAGACAACTATGAAAAGCTCCTTCGCTGGATCTATGACAAGCCCTTATTTGTTCGACCTGAAATAGGCAAGAAGCCTTCATTTCTTGATGAGTCGGAGGAGACTGTTTCACTAGGTACTGCAACGATACAGAAACGGACTCTATCTGCAATTAAGGAAAGTAAACCATTCGCATCAGGTGCGTTAGATGAGTACTTGCAGACTTTTTCTTCAAATTTAGAGAGGTTTAGATTAACTGAAGTTCAGGGTGAGTTTGATGATGCAGTTATAGATAGTATTGCAAGTTTTTTACCTTACCGAAATGAATACCTATCAATAATTTTTGCAATATCTCAATATGCTGCAAACGAGACTAACATTCAAAAAATCCATAGATTTTTTGAATCATTGGTACCTTATATGGATAAGCCAAGCCATGTTTCTTCATGGAGAGAAACTGACTTTGACAATTTTAAATTCATTATCCATGAACTTTTTCTGTATACAGTAGCCATCTTAATAAAGAATGAGCAGTTTGAATTAACAGGTAAACTACTTTCTCAGCAATATTATATCGAAGGAAAAGCTCAATATGGTCAAACAGTAATGTTTGAGTATCATATTTTCAGGGAGTATCTAAGATCTTTAGAACACAGGAATAACAGGCTAAAGCTAAATCGTTTATCCGTTCACTCAGATTTACTAAAAGAGCGAGTAAAAGGTTCTGGATTGGAATTTAAACACATAATGCAAGCTGATTTTTTGCTATTTATTAGGGCTGACTTGCATAAAGAAAGTTACTATAACAGGTGGTTTCCAGATACTCTTCTTTACTTAGGTCACTTTAATAACCCTTTTGAAATATTTGCTCGTTCCTCTTCAGTTTCATACTTCGAACAAGTGAAATTAGCATTAGGTATAAGTGATATTAGTGAGTTAGCTAAGCTAATGGAAGTGTATGCTCAAGACTCTCAAAGAGTACCACGCTGGCATTTCGAATCATTTAGTCCTACTGCTTTGTTAGGTTATGAGCATTTAGCAACACGAGCATAACAAACTGTTTAAGAGTGATTCGCAACGCGTGGCATTTTCACCATGCGTTGCGTTTTGTGTTTAAGGTGGTATGCGTTAGCATCGTTATTTTGTTGCTCACACCTTAACAGGGCGTTATATTTTTAATTGAAATCGAGTAAATCATGGATGAATTGAGCCAAGCTTATTTAGATAGTTTTCTGAAGACATTACCCCCTCAAATCGCTGATGAATATACATCTTTCAGTTCTGATTATTACTGTGCTGATGAGTACAACGCGAATTTGTGTGCCGAACTTATTTTACGTGGTGAAAAGCAAGCATCATGCAGTTTAGCTCATTGGTATAAGTTTGAAGGCGAGCTAATGCCAGAGACCGGGCATCTTCAAGTTGTAACTAATTGGGACGGAAAGCCTATTTGTATCGTAGAAATTACGTCAGTATCTGAATGTAAATATAACGAAGTTACACCTGAATTCGCAGCAGCAGAAGGTGAGGGTGATAAAACCTTAAAGTGGTGGCGAAATGCTCACTGGAATTTTTTCTCACGTGAATGTGAAGAGTTAGGCATTGCTCCAAGTGAGGACATGCTATTGATTTTGGAACGCTTTAAGGTCGTCTTTAAATAAAAATCTAACAAACAATTTAAGAGTGACTCCTAACGCTTGGCGATTTCACTCCGGTTTGAGTTTTGTGTTTACGGTGCAATGGTTTAGCTTGGGTGTTGTAGCGTTGTCGCACCTTAATTGGGCGTTATATCACAATCACTAATCATCTAGTCTTTTCATAGCCTTACGGTAAACATCGCTTCGTTCACGTTTGCCTACAGCTAAGACGGTTACTATGATTACGTCATCCTCAACTTTGTATACTAAGCGATAACCTGATTGACGTAGTTTGATTTTATACATGTTATCTGCGCCAGAAAGTTTGGAAGCAGGTATATGTGGGTTGTCTAAACGCTCAATCAGCTTTTTCTTGAATTGCTGTTGTAAAGTCGATCCGAGTTTCTTCCACTCTTTGAGTGCGCTCTTTTTGAAATCAAGCTTATAGGTCATCAATATTTACCGAAATACTCTCTTCTAATTCGCGTTCTTTTGCTATTGTAAGTAGCTCAAGATCTTCGAGTCTGTCCATCATCATTTCGTATGCTTCGGCTGGAACGCAATAGAAGGCGGGTTCATTTCGATTGAGTACAGCAACAGGTTCACCATAAGCGCTAGTAGCAACTTTCATTGGATTTGCTTTTAGTTCAGTTATACTTGCAGCAACATCGGCTAAGATTCTAGTGGTCATTAAATGAGTCCTTTAACTGGTCTTTATAATGGTCATTGTAGCGCATGGTAAAGTGATATAACAAACAATTTAAGAGTGACTCCCAACGCTTGGCGATTTCACTCCGATTTGAAATTTGTGTTTACGGCGCAATGGTTCAGTTTGGGTGTTATAGCGTTGTCGCACCTTAATTGGGCGTTATATTTTATTGGAGTTCATCGTGCTAAACAGAATCGAAGAATGGATTGATTTAACTAATGAAAGGTTTTCTAGTCAACGGCAAAATTGTGCGTTGTTTACGATTGAATTTGCTGGTTTTTACTCTGAAGAGTTTCTAGCTGACTCATATTTTGTAGTCGTTGATAGTATCCCAAAACCAGATTTTCCAGAATTACGCCAAGCGGGTCTAGGTGATTTTCTTGATATGGAAGTCCAAGGCATAACATACAAGAACACTTACTATATTGTTCCGAGTGTCGCTAAGAACTTACGTTTGCATTTTCACGAGTTGGTGCATGTTGCCCAATGGAAGACTTTTGGTGCTATTGGCTTTTTGCAACGCTACATCACCGAGGTTCAAAGTGTTGGTTATAACGAAGCACCGCTAGAGAAGTTAGCATATGCATTTGATCTCCACTTTTCTCAAGGTGGGCAAAAAATTGATGTCCCAAGCTATGTAGAAAGTAAAATATAACAAAGCATTTAAGACGGATTCCCAACGCTCGGCATTTTTGGTTTGCTTCAAAATCGGTGTTTACGGCACAATACTTTGAGTTCGGTGGTCTGCGTTGCTCACCACTTAATGCGGCGTTATATTGCATAAGATTCAAAGGGTTAAATTATTCGTTTATCTTTGTTCTGCGTCCGAGCTACACACCTGTTCGTCTCGTGAAAGTTGCCATCAAAATGACCATCGCACGTAGAAAGAGTGTCGGTTAATTAGCTGCAACGTCACGCAAGTCTTCTCGTTAGTAAGTTTGCTGGCTCATGTTCATTTTGCGCGGCTTCTCTTTCGTGGGGATTTCATTGAAAGTTGTGGCTTCAGCGCACTTTGTCGTCAGGTTTCTCGTTCGAATTCTTTGTCACTTTGGCTAATCGAATGACTCCAATTTTAGCTCATTTCGTTTCTTAGCCAAGTGCGTTTTGTTGTCTATGATTGAGTTTCGAACTATCTGTTTTACTTCTGAGTTCAAAGCCAGTAGATTTGTAACCAATTCAGCACGTTGGCGCTAAACTTGGCTCTGTCGTGCGGGCAATATAACAAACAATTTAAGAGTGACTCCTAACGCTTAGCGAGTTCACTCCGGTTTGAATTTTGTGTTTACGGTGCAATGGTTTAGTTTGGGTGTTATAGCGTTGTCGCACCTTAATTGGGCGTTAGGCCCCACATTTGGGGAATTATCAAAATTTGATATGCTATCTACAATTGTAATTTAATGAATGGACACTATGAATAAACTATTGACGGAGTGCTTTTATTTCTCCAAATCTAATATTAGATCTATTTTCAAACTCTTTGGGCCATATGTGATTATAACATCGCTTCTTAGTCCTTTTATTGAGCTGTTTTATGATTGGGGCAATATTTTCTACCTTGTTTTCGTAAGTTTTCTTCACACTTATTTAATGGTTCGTTTCATCAAGTTTATGGCTTTTTCTGCTTCAGGCTACCCTAAAGAACAAACTGTTTCTTTGAATGAGTGGTGGCGGCTGTTGGTTGTATATTTTTTCTATGGCGTAGCTGTTTTGGCTGGGTTTATTGCACTGATCGTACCGGGCTTATATGTTGCAGCTAAATATGGGTTTGCAGACTTTGAGGCTACTTTAAACGACAAACCGGTATTTTCGGCATTAAACGAAAGCTGGCAAGATACAAAAGGTATAGCTGGTAGGTTAATGATGGTTACTGCATTGATTGGTGGTTCACAAATATTTATAGGTTTCATTTTTGGGCTTGTTGGAGATGCTTCGACACTACTATTCATAGTATCTGAAATTTTGTATGGGCTTATATCAACTAGCTTAATGGTATTCATGTCAGTGGTTTACTTTAGGTTGTATATAGAAGATCGCACGGAACAAGAAGTGTCATTGGAAGGCGAGCCCTAACAAACAATTTAACCTGACTTACAACGCATGGCAGTTTTACTTCTAGTCGGTTTCAGTGATTATTGCGCAGTGCAGAACCACTGTATTGCGTTGCTGCGCAAGTTAATTGGGCGTTAGGCATCAGGAGATAAAATTGAATATTGATAACATTAAAATGCTACCAAACATAATCACAGAAACAAGTGATTTAGAAAGTCAATTCAAGGATTTGTTTGGGTCATCGGAAGCTAGTAATGCTAAAAGTGTTATTTATTTTTTCCGTTCAGTTCGTCCTGTTCCTAGGTTAAGAGGTGAGTCAGATATTCTATATATTGGCAAAACTAAACAATCTATTAAAGGTAGATATCTTCAGTACGCAAAGCATTTAGCGACAGGTTCTAGTGGTTGTTTTTATCGCTATATTATCGATAACTATGGTGGTTTGAGGCTTGGTTTTGTTATTGTCGATAATCCGAATGAAATGGAAAAGTACTACTTCAAAGAGTATCGGGCGGCTTACTTAGAGAACCCTCCGAAATCAAAGGTGGGCTAATGCCTAACAAAGCGTTTAAGACGGATTCCCAACGCTCGGCATTTTTAGTTTGCTTTGAATTTAGTGTTTACGGCACAATACTTTAGG
>NZ_JAKJTJ010000003.1:0-5448 GCF_050337905.1 Vibrio clamense
AAACTAAACAATCTATTAAAGGTAGATATCTTCAGTACGCAAAGCATTTAGCGACAGGTTCTAGTGGTTGTTTTTATCGCTATATTATCGATAACTATGGTGGTTTGAGGCTTGGTTTTGTTATTGTCGATAATCCGAATGAAATGGAAAAGTACTACTTCAAAGAGTATCGGGCGGCTTACTTAGAGAACCCTCCGAAATCAAAGGTGGGCTAATGCCTAACAAAGCGTTTAAGACGGATTCCCAACGCTCGGCATTTTGGGTTTACTTCAGGTTAAGTGTTTACGGCACAATACTTTAGGTGCCGTGTTATGCGTTGCTCACCACTTAACGCGGCGTTATGTGCTTGGAGGTCTAATGATAAAAAATGGGCATACTGGAAAAATTGTTCAAGGCGATGATTTAGGCTGTGAAGTCCTAGTCATCGATGATTCTGAGAGTTCAGGTGGCTATATCATCTCTGTATCTGAATCCTTTAGCCAGAAGTCCAACAATTGCTACGATGATTGGGTGGAGGATTATCTCGCTTTAAACAGCTACTTTGAAGAGTCTGGTTGGGAAGTTGATTGGTATTGAATAAAAATTACAAGCTCTAGTTTATTTAACTTTAGATTGCACACTTAGGTTTGAGGTCGTTGAAAGTACGCACATAACAAAGCGTTTAAGACGGATTCCCAACGCTTGGCATTTTCGATTTGATTCAGCTTTAGTGTTTACGGCACAATAGTTTAGGTAAGGTGGTAGCGTTGCTCACCACTTAACGCGGCGTTATATTGCATAAGATTCAAAGGGTTAAATTATCCGTTTATCTTTGTTCTGCGTCCGAACTACACACCTGTTCGTCTCGTGAAAGTTGCCATCAAAATGACCATCGCACGTAGAATGTTTATCGGTTAATTAGGTGCAACGTCACGCAAGTCTCCTCGTTAGTAAGTTTCGCTGGCTCAAGTTCATTTTGCGCGGCTTCTTTTTCGTGGGGGCTTCATTGAAAGTTGTGGCTTCAACTCACTTTGTTTTCAGGTTTCTCGTTCGAATTCTTTGTCATTCTAGCTAATCGAATTGCTCAAATTTGCCTAATTTCGTTTCTTAGCCAAGTGCGTTTTGTTATCTATGATTGAGTTTCGAACTATCTGTGTTACTTCTGAGTTCAAAGCCAGTAGATTTGGAACCAATTCAGCACCTTGGCGCTAAACTTGGCTCTGTCGTGCGGGCAATATAACAAAGCGTTTAAGACGGACTCTCAACGCTTGGCGGCTTTAGTTCAAAGATATGCATCAGTGTTTATGGCATAATGTCTTGAGTGCAGTGGTAGCGTTGCTCGCCACTTAACGCGGCGTTAGCTTAAGTTCTATTCCGACGGTAGGTTCTGCTTTAATTCTAGTAACATTAAATATGCGCTTTCACCTGACATATCGTAAGGGCTGAATTGGTCAGAGCCTGAAAATTGTAAGTTAAGTAATGCAGTTAAGTGAGGTTGAGGAATATCGCCCATAGACCAGTCTCCAAATTCACGGCAATGTACTTCTTTGAAGTAGAGAATGGTGACTTTACTGTGTCGTTTGTCATTTACGATGTGACTGTATGTATCATTTATAGCTTCTCTTGAACCTTCTAGGCATTGTAAAAAGTACTTCTGATTATGACTTAGTAGTCCAGTGATGTTAGCTTCTTTGTTGTGTTCGCGTGATGTCGTAAGAATGTCTGTTAAAGCGTTCAAATCGCAGTCTTTTGAAAGAGTGCTGACATAAATTAATCGAGTTAGGAACATAGCTACCACTTTGTTTTTATTAAACGTTACTATCAAATATAATCTATATAGTAGAATTTGCTAATTAGAGCAGGGTTTATCACTGACAAATATTAAGCTAACAAACAATTTAAGAGTGACTCCTAACGCTTGACGATTTTACTTCGATTTGAATTTTGTGTTTACGGCGCAATGGTTTAGTCTAGGTTTTATAGCGTTGTCGCACCTTAATTGGGCGTTATGCAACTGGAGTAAATTATGAAAAATGGCTTAGTAAATACGCTGAATCGGCAGGATGCTTCAGATGCGCTTTTAGACCTAGGAGAAACACTTCTAGATTCTCAGTTCGATGATGGATTATTAAAGGATATTCCCATTTTAGGGACTTTAGTTAAGCTGAAAGACTTTGGGCTAAGCATCAGTGACTACATGTTAGTTAAAAAACTGCAAAAGTTTGTATTCGCTTTGAATCAAGTTCCTGAAAATGAAAGAGACAATTTTTTCATTAAATTAGAAAGTGACAATACATACAAATCTAAAGTAAATGATAATTTGGTTCTGCTTATCAACGCTTCGGATGATATTGATAAGCCTGAAATGTTAGGGAAGGTTTTTGCTAAGTATGTCATTGGGTGTTTGGACTATGAGAAATTTATGCAATTTTCGACCTCAGTAAATGGCTTAAATGCAAACCAGTTTAAGTTACTTAAACTGCAAGAAAAAGCGCATACATGCAAAGAAGTTGGTCATACGCTAGCTTCATATGGTCTCGTTAATATTGTTATACCAGCAATGTATGGTTCTTCTGTACCTGATTACTATTTGAATGAAAGTGGAGCAGAATTCCTAAAGGTACTGTTTGGTAAAGAGATCGCGTTAGAATAGTTGCATAACAAACAATTTAAGAGTGACTCCTAACGCTTGCCGAGTTTACTCCGATTTGAAATTTGTGTTTACGGCGCAATGGTTTAGTTTGGTGTTATAGCGTTGTCGCACCTTAATTGGGCGTTATATTGCATAAAATTCAAAGGGTTAAATTATCCGTTTATCTTTGTTCTGCGTTCGAGCTACACACCTGTTCATTTCGTGAAAAATGCCCCAAAATGCCCATCGCACGTAGAAAGTTTGTCGGCTAATTTAGCTGCAACGTCACGCAAGTCTCCTCGTTAGTAAGTTTTGTTGGCTCACGTTTATTTTGCGCGGTTTCTTTTTGGTGGGAACTTCATTGAAAATCGTGGCTTCAGCGCACTTTGCTGTCAGGTTTCTTGCTCGAATTCTTTGTCATTCTGGCTAACAGAACAATTCAAATTTTGCCTAGTTTCGTTTCTTAGCCAAGTGCGTTTTGTTGTTTATGGTTGAGTTTCGAACTATCCGTTTTACATCTGAGTTCAAGGCCAGTAGATTTACAACCAATTCAGCACCTTGGCGCTAAACTTAGCTCTATCGTGCGGGCAATATAACAAAGCGTTTAAGACGGACTCCCAACGCTTGGCGGCTTTAGTTCAAAGATATGCATCAGTGTTTATGGCATAATGTCTTGAGTGCAGTGGTAGCGTTGCTCGCCACTTAACGCGGCGTTAGTTTACCAATCAAAATTGCACCCTAACTCAAAATGCTAGGGTGTGGTAATTATCGTAGATGGTTTTGTGGAAGTTGCGATTGTCCAAGAACTGCAACGACTAAAATAAAGCCGTCTTCCTTGGTAAAGTACGCTGTGTGTTTACCAATCGGGAAATAAAATCCATTTTGATATAAATCGTTGCAGTTTCTGCCTACTGCTGGGTTTTCAGCGAGCATTTGAAATCCAGTAAGAAGTGTATTTTTGTATGTGTTCCACTGCATTTCGGAAAAGTTCGTAACTGTATGATTTTTGATTTTGTGCAAATGAGCCTGTGCTAATTTACTTAGTTTATATTGCATACTTTACTTACAACGCTTTTAGGAAATTTTCACCATCAACTACATTGCCTTGGGCTAAGTCTGCTTTTGCAGACTCAAAGCAATGCTTGATGTAATCGGCTTTCATAGTTTCGAGCTCTTCATAGTCTCTAATCGACATCACCACGACGGCATCTTTGTTATTTTTACTTATCTTAACTGGCTCACGTTGAGCGTTGAGAAGCAGCTCTCCGAAATTACGTTTGGCATCATTTGCTGTTAATGTATGCATGGTCAATCTCCAAAGTGGAATTACAGTTAGATTATAGTCTATCGCGCAAAAAGTTCAATTTAATTAAATCGTGCGATATGTGCGAAAGGTAATCTAACAAAGCATTTAAGAAGGATTCTCAACGCTTGGCATTTTTGCTTCTACTTCAAATTTAGTGTTTAAGGTACAATGCTTTAGGTTGGGTGGTGGCGTTGTTCACCCCTTAATGCGGCGTTAGGTTAAAGGTTGTAGTGACTAGTTTCACGATATTATTGGAAAAAATGATGAAGGCTGTTGAGTACAGAATTGAAAATATATCAGAATTTTTGGACGTATTTAGAAAAAATCCACCAGAGTTATTTAGGGGGCAGGCAGAAGATTGGCCTTTGATACCTTCACTTGGTCGAGTTACTTTGAGTGTATTTGAAGGTATTCTAGAGATTGAGGAAGATATCATTTCTGAATTTAAGAAATATGGTTATCCATATTTCGATGGGGCGAGTTTGTCATATACTGATTGGATACTTTATGCTCAACATCACGGACTTCCAACTAGACTTCTCGATTTTACGAGTAATCCTTTAAAGGCACTTTACTTCGCGGTTGAAGATTCTACAAACCTGAATGATGGTGTTGTGTGGGGGTTTGATTCTATTTGTGGCTATGAGTTTCCTGACTTGATGTCGGATACCGTTAAATTCTTTTATCCAATACATGTTGACCCTAGAATCACAGCGCAAGAAAGTTGTTTTGCTTGCTTCCCAATAGGGCGTTATCAGTTAGATGTTCCCAGTATAGAGACTTACGATACAAGAGATACACGGCCATTTGACAGGGTGGTCATACCTGGGGAGTTCAAATTGAGAATCAAAACTGAACTGAGTACTTTAGGCATTCACAAATTGTCTATATATCCCGGAGTTGAAGGTGTTGTGGCTAGAGTCAAAGAAAAATTAGAACTATAACCTAACAAACAATTTAAGAGTGACTCCTAACGCTTGGCGATTTCACTCCGGTTTGAATTTTGTGTTTACGGTGTAATGGTTTAGTTGATGTGTCATAGCGTTGTCGCACCTTAATTGGGCGTTAGCACTCCGAGTACCCCACGTTTAGTAGACACTTTACTAAGTTAGATCTAGGGTCTAATTGAGAGGTGATTTATGGCTAAACATCGTAATCCAGCGTACACCGAAGAATTCCGCAAAGAAGCAGTTCGTCTGTCCGAGCTTCCAGGTCGCACAGCCGCATCCGTTGCGAAAGAGTTGGGCGTCAGCGCCCAACAAATTGCTAACTGGAAGCGTCAATTTAACCGCTTATCTGATAAACAGTTTAACACCTTAGACGGTGTTGATTACTCCAAGAAAGAATCCGAAGAACTACGAGCGCTTAAGCGCGAGAACAAGCGACTTAAAGATGAAATGGAATTCCTAAAGAAGGTCTCGGCGTACTTCGCGAAGCAGCAAGAGTGAAGTACGAGTTTATCGAAAGTTATGTGGGTGAGTATGCCGTTGTTCTTATGTGTTGTGCATTAGGTGTGTCCCCGAGTGGTTAT
>NZ_JAKJTJ010000004.1:0-15619 GCF_050337905.1 Vibrio clamense
GGAGAGTTACAAGAGTATGCAGAAAGGTTTCAGATAGCTGTACTTAGCGCTATATCAGGTAAGGTTATGTCAGAGTCATCTTTTGACCTTATCAATCCACTATTGTGCAATGCCTAACAAAGCATTTAAGAGGGATTCTCAACGCTTGGCACTTTTGTTTCTACTTCAAATTTAGTGTTTACGGTACAATACTTTCGGTCGGGTGGAGGCGTTGTTCACCCCTTAATGCGGCGTTATGCTCTAAGCTGAAAAGTGGAACTTTATGGTGGTTGGCATGAATATCAAAGAATCTGATTGGAAAGTTTTCTGCGAAATTAAAAATGAAGCTATTCAGTTGTATTGTACAAGACAACTGAACGAAGTCATTGAAACTATTACTGACGAGTCAGAGCTTGCAGGGGAAAGGTTTCATTTCATGTGCCAGTATTCCAAAACATCAGAAAAGCAGATGAAGCTTATCTTTGATGGTCATTCTCGGAATAAGGCATTTATTCAGCTCATGCTAATGTGTGAAGAAAATTTGGTTGCACCAGAGCAGTTCGAGCGCCTTTCGGATGAATTAAAAAAAGACATTACGTCGTTGTTGGAAAGACGAGCATAACAAAGCGTTTAAGACGGATTCCCAACGCTCGGCATTTTCAGTTTTCTTTGGCTTAAGTGTTTACGGCACAATGCTTTAGGTGCAGTAGTATGCTTTGCTCACCACTTAACGCGGCGTTATGCGTATGCGAAAAATTAGCGTAAATTGTATGCTTAAACGTGATTCAGAATATAGAGGTAATAATGAAACTAGATGCAATACTGTGGGACTATGATGGAACTCTTGTAAATTCCGTTCCTAAAAATATTGATATCACAAAATCTATTCTATCTATCGTTGCGCCACGCTTAACGGGTGAGCATTTACCGAAGTATTTACACGATGAGGATTTGTACCATGAAGCGAATCATGGCGCTAAAAATTGGCAAGAGCTTTACGTTGATTATTATGGCTTAACTCATGACGAAATGATTATAGCTGGAAGTTTGTGGGCTGAGCATCAAGAGAAAAATAAAACAGAGGTAGCATTGTTTGATGGTATCAAGACTGTGGTCGATAAATTTTCTCTACTACCTCATGGTATTTGCTCTCAGAACTCACAAAACAATATTCGCAGTGTATTGAAAAGCAATGGTATAGATGCTCCATTTAAGGCAATTGTCGGCTATGATGATGTGTCAAATGGTAATCAAAAGCCTCATGCCTTTGGTGGTATTAAATGTGTTGAGTCAATATTTGGTCACACAGATAGCGAACTTCTCATGTATATCGGCGACCACGAAGCAGATACTAAGTTTGCCCGCAATTTAGAAATGGCTCTTGGTGGTAAAACTAAGGTAATTGCCGTTGCTGCGGGTTACAGTCGCTCTGAGCCAGAGCTGTGGGAATTTCAGCCTGATCACACCGCACATACTGTAGAAGATCTCTTGAGTATTATCGGAAAATACGCATAACAAACAATTTAAGAGTGACTCCTAACGCTTGGCAATTTCACTTCGGTTTGAATTTAGTGTTTACGGTGTAATGGTTTAGCTTAGGCGTTATAGCGTTGTCGCACCTTAATTGGGCGTTATGTGAATAGGGAAATTATGATATTACGAGTAGTCCCAGAATTATATTGTTTCGATATTAATGTTAGTAAATCTTACTTTATCAATGTGTTAGGTTTTTCTGTTAAATACGAACGACCTGAAGAAGAGTTTGCGTATTTAACTCTAGATGGCGTGGATATCATGCTTGAAGGGATCGACAGTAATAGTCGTAAATGGGTTTCAGGATCTTTGACATCGCCATTAGGTCGAGGTGTAAATTTTCAATGGGACGTAAAGGATATTGAATCGTTGTACCGTGGTATTTGTGAAAAATCGCCAGATACTATCTATTTGGTTCTGGAATCTAAGTCTTATCAATGTGGTGATGTAACAACAACTCAAAAACAATTTATTGTGCAAACTCCGGATGGTTATTTGTTTCGGTTTTGCCAAGATATACGCTGAAAGAATTCACATAACAAAACGTTTAAGAGTGATTCCCAACGCTCGGCGGCTTCAGCTCAAAGTTTGGCTTAAGTGATTATGGCACAATGACTTAAGTTTGGTGGTAGCGTTGCTCACACCTTAACGTGGTGTTATGTGATCCGGTGAAAGCTGCAAATTTAAGTAATCGACATTTGAAACAAACACTGCTTGTAGAATCATTATCAAATTTGAAAAAGGATATTTAGTGAAAGTATTACAGCGTATCATACTCATAACGTTCTTTATGTTTTTATCAGGGTGTGTATCTACTGAAGAGACTTTGTCACATAACACTCCAATCGTTGGCGTTTGGACTGGTGTTGATGAGAAAGGAATCGAAGGTTCTTTTATTTTTAATTCTGACGGTAGTGCAGATGTGATCAACGATGGAATCTCAACAAAGGATACTGTTGTTAAGAATAGAGGGACGATCAAATACTATTATGATCCATCTGCAACACCATCCGAATTGGTTCTAGTTGCCAGAAATAATAATGGCAAAATTAAAAAATTTTACTGTATTGTAGAGTTTGTATCAAAAGATAGTATTCGAATAAACATGCTTCCCTCAGGTAAACGACCGGTCGATTTTAGTGGTGCAATGGTACTTAACAGAACAAGCACATAACAAAGCATTTAAGAGTGACTCCCAACGCGTGGCGAGTTTACTCCGGTTTGAAATTTGTGTTTACGGTGCAATGGTTTAGCTTGGGTGTTACAGCGTTGTCGCACCTTAATGCGGCGTTAACTGTATTTGGAGAAAATAATTGGCTGATTACATAAATAAAAACATCTTAAGTCAGGCTTACATACACATCGAGCCTCAGAAACTTAAATCAAAAGAGGAATTAGCACAATTTAAGGTGGAGCTTGAGGCATTTGCTCGTCAAAGGATTGGCTTTTTCTTATCTCCAGATTTACCAATAGAAATTGAGTTTGAAGAAGGCTCTTTAATCGCAAGAATCACTGTACTTGGTACGATCAGCGTACTTTTCCAATTTATCTCGGGTTACAAGGACTTTCGAGAAGGAATCCAATTTATGTACGCTGACGCCAAACGAGTAACTGACTATATAATTTCTCACACAACGTTTGAGTCTGGGGCAAAGCAACAAGACGTTATCCGATTAGAAGCTCGCGTGGGTATTATTGGTTCAATCCAAAAGTCTATCAATCAACTTGAGGCAATTAAGAGAGGTGCCAGTGGTGGCATGCTGGCGGAAGACATTGGAAAAAAGGTTGNAGACGCAATCACAGATCTTCAAAAATTAATGGACAATATAAATGATGCGTCAGATAAAAAGTTGGTTGGCACCGGTCTACTTGGTATAGCTAATGAAATTCCGTTTCAGCCCAAAGCGCCTAAGGACAAAGTTAATTCATTAGAGGCAATCTTAGGCTTTCAGCGCAGAAGGCAAAGGCTCTTAGGACACCTCAAACAATACAGTTAACAAGCAATTTAAGAGGGATTCCCAACGCTTGGCATTTTTGCTTCTACTTCATTTATAGTGGTTACGGTACAATGCTTTAGGTTGGGTGGTAGCGTTGCTCACCCCTTAATTGGGCGTTAGGCTAAATTATTTAAGTTAGGAGATACGACTCTATGGCAGTAGAAAGAGTTGAGGCAATTAAAACAACATATAAAGGTATTGAATACCGCTCACGAACAGAGGCTCGCTGGGCTGTGTTTTTTGATGGTATTGGAGTGCAATTTGAATACGAGAAAGAATATATAGATTTATCAAATGGTCAAAAATATCTACCAGATTTTTTTCTTCCTGAATTCAATGCATTTTTTGAAGTGAAGCCAAATTCAGACGCTATAGTCACTGAGGAATGTGTCAAAGCTCGCTTGCTTTCTCAGGACCTGGCTGATCAAGCTATTAACGTTTGGTTAGCTACTGGTGGTCCTTCAGAACAAAATGGAAATGTGATACCACTAAACCATTGGGATTTATCAGACGACATTGAGCATATTCTATCCGCTAGGGAAAACCGCTATATGTTTTATCAGGACCGTAGAGATGAAGGTATCTACTGGCTATATGCTGTAGATCATACAGATACTATGAGATCGGCATACTTTATTGGTGGTTGGGGAACAGAAACCGATCATTTAAAAGAGCCAATGATGTTCGGTCAGGTTCAGGCTGCATATCAAAGAGCTCGCGAATATTCGTTCGAAAATTAAGCCTAACAAACTGTTTAAGAGTGATTCGCAACGCGTGGCATTTTTACTATGCGTTGCATTTAGTGTTTAAGGTGGTTTGCGGGAGCTTCGGTATTGCGTGCTCACACCTTAACAGGGCGTTATGTGCTTTAGAGGAAAATGATGAAAAGTCGACTAATTTTAGCTTTATCTTGCATGGTTTCTATCACTTCTATTGCAGGTGAAAATGCCCCGATAGATTGCGATAATGCTTTAAATACACTCCAAATCAACCAGTGTGCATCAGTAGAACTCGAATCAGCAAAAGAAGATCTTTCCAAATAYTTGGACGCTAGCTTTGAACATAATTCATATGACCCAGAATTAGTTAAAGCAATCAAAGTCGCTCAARTTGACTGGCAGGCATATATGTCATCTCATTGTGATTCTGTATATACGCAATGGCGTGATGGCACAATTCGAGGTGTTATGGCAATTTCATGTAAAACCAAGCTAACCAAGCAAAGAACTCATGAAGTTTGGGAGACCTTTTTAACCTACATGGACAGTACTCCTCCAGTGTTACCTGAACCAAAACAGTAGGTTAATCTACCACGCACATAACAAAGCGTTTAAGACGGATTCCCAACGCTTTGCATTTTGGGTTTGCTTCGGATTAAGTGTTTACGGCACAATACTTTAAGTGCAGTGGTCTGCGTTGCTCACCACTTAACGCGGCGTTATACCCTTTCTCTAACTCCATGAATTAATGAGTAATATATGGTCAGCTTACTGAAAGTTGTGTTTGTTGTTAATTTCATATCCATTAGCGGCATAATGCTTTTGTTGAGTTTTGTGGACTATTTTTCAAACTCAAGAATCAGTGATTTATTATTTTATTCGGGTGTGCTGATTTGGATTGTTGCAAGCCTAACTTGGGAAGGCGGAAAAGTGAGCCGAAACTATGATGTCGATTATGTAACAAGTAAAATGAAATCAATGGTGAAAGGGCATGATTTACAGTCTGAAAAGTGGTTGAACTATCGAGCAAATTATAAGTTTGGCTTGGTTATGTTTATTGCAGGAATACCATCATTTATTGGAAGCTTTATTTTAACCTATTTGGTGTGAAATTGATTGTATACCTGCAACACGGGTCTAACAAACAATTTAAGAGTGACTCCTAACGCTTACCGATTTTACTCCGATTTGAATTTTGTGTTTACGGCGCAATGGTTTAGTCTGGGTTTCATAGCGTTRTCGCACCTTAATTGGGCGTTATAAGGTTTCAAAGGTATGAATGAAGAAGAACAATATGTTGAGTGTTGTACTCACGGAAAGCAGCAGGCTACGTATGTATGTCAGCATGTCGTAGAAAGCCTTCGCGACGGAAAGCCGAGGGGATTCTGGTCGGCAGAACCTGAGCCTGGGAATGAACGACCAGATTCATGGTGCAGTGCTTGCGAAGACAAAGTAAATAGCGATGGTGGTGAGTGGAATGATGAATCTGAAGCCTTTGCTGGCGTAACACTACTTTGCGGTGCTTGCTATGACCGCGCAAAAGAAATGAACGTCAAAAATTAGTTACGTTGCAAGGACCATATAACAAAGCATTTAAGAGGGATTCTCAACGCTCGGCATTTTTGCATCTACTTCAAATTTAGTGTTTACGGTACAATGCTTTAGGTTGGGTGGAGGCGTTGTTCACCCCTTAATGCGGCGTTATAAGTTTTAGGAGGTCATAATGGCTATTGATGGAATTGCAAAAAATCAGCATTACGTTCCTCAATTCATCTTGAGGAATTTCTCATTTGGTAAAAGAGAACAAGTTTGTGTATTTGATAAGAGTATTTGTAAGAAATTTTCAACGAATGTTAGAAATGTAGCTTCGGAAAATGGTTTTTATAATTTCAAACTCGATGATGAGATGCATTCATTGGAACCACATTTAGGCGAAATTGAAGATCTATCAGCAGTTATTATTAATAAAATTGTTAAAAATGCATCATTAGAAAACTTATCTCTAGAAGATAAAAAAACGCTTTCTTATTTTATGGCAATACAATTTGTACGAACAAAAGACTACCGAGAGCACTTTAAAGATGGAGCTACTAAGCTTAGAGAAGCTTTAAAAAGTAGGGGGCTTACAGATGAAATACTTGATCATTCTGGAATCTGTGAGTTAAGCGATGAAGAGGTTAAAGAGTGTTCGTTAGAAGCGATTAAGAATGCGGAATCACTTATACCTTATTTTTATAATAAAGACTGGACAATACAAAAAGCATCTTCTGATGTTAAGTTTTATATATCAGATCATCCTGTCTCAATGAAAAATTTTCATCCAAATACTGAATTCATGAATAATGTAGGTTTGGCAGTAGAAGGTATTGAAGTTTATTTCCCTATATCAAAAAACTTTACTTTAGGGATGTATTGTCCAACATTATTACAATCATTTAAAAAAGAGCTTCTTATTGCAAAGGCCAATTTTGCATTATCATATGACGTTGATTCTTCAATTATTGAGGCCATAAATCATATGGAAGAATTAGTTGTAAGCTTTGAAACTGGTTCTCCACTTTTACTTGGCAACGAAAATGTTATTCATTTAAATAGCTTACAAGTAATGAATGGAAATAGATTTGTATATTCATGTAATGATAGTTTCGAATTGGTTGAAAGGATGCTGACAACTTGCGATTCTTTCCAAACAGGTCGTAGAAGTTCTATTAGATAAACTTATAACAAACAATTTAAGAGTGATTCCCCACGCTTGGCATTTTTGGTTTGGGTTTAGTTTAGTGTTTACGGTGTCCAATTTGAGTGTCGTGGTAGCGTGGCTCACACCTTAATTGGGCGTTATATTGCCTAGAATTCAAAGGGTTAAATTATCCGTTTGTCTTTGTTCTCCGTCCGAGCTACACACCTGTTCGTCTCGTGAAAAATGCCATCAAAATGACCATCGCTCGTAGAAAGTGTGTCGGTTAATTAGCTGCAACGTCACGCAAGTCTCCTCGTTAGTAAGTTTTGTTGGCTCAAGTTCATTTTGCGCGGCTTCTTTTTCGTGGGATCTTTATTGAAAGCTGTAGCTTCAGCGCACTTTGCCGTCAGGTTTCTCGCTCGAATTCTTTGTCATTCTGGCTGATCGTATGGCTCCAATTTCAGCTCATTTCGCTTCTTAGCCAAGTGCGTTTTATTGTCTATAGTTGAGTTTTGAACTATCCGTTTTACATCTGAGTTCAAAGCCAGTAGATTTTTAGTCAATTCAGCACCTTGGCGCTAAACTTGGCTTCATCGTGCGGGCAATATAACAAAGCATTTAAGAGGGATTCTCAACGCTTGGCATTTTTGTATCTACTTCAAATTTAGTGTTTACGGTACAATACTTTAGGTCAGGTGGAGGCGTTGTTCACCCCTTAATGCGGCGTTATGTGCTATCATCAATTTCTTCCACTTTACGGTGTTTTTTATGAAACTTATTCCTCTTTTAAAGCAGCCTCGCATTCACTGACGGCATAGTGTTATTTCAATAATTCTTATTATTTAACATTTGCTTGAGGTTTCGTATGCAAAAAAAGCATTGGTCAAAATTTCAGTTACTCCATGAGGTGGTAACTAACCCTAATATTTCTATCAAAGGTACTCACAGTTATTACAGTGATTGCTGGGATAGCGGGTTTGAAGAATCTGTTGTTCGATATCTTCACGGTGATGAAGTTAGCCGTAATTGGGAACCAAGGTGGAAAATAGATAAGCTCCATATTGGTGATTATGTTTGTATTGGTGCAGAAGTGGTTATCTTAATGGGTGGTAATCATACCCATAGAGCGGATTGGTTCTGCTTGTACCCATTTATGGATTACATTGATGAAGCTTATATCGGTAAAGGTGATACCTTTATCCATGATGGTGCGTGGCTCGGGATGAGGTCAATGGTTATGCCTGGCGTAACTATTGGAGAAGGTGCGATAGTTGCAGCAAATAGCGTAGTAACCAAAGATGTYGCTCCCTATAGTGTTGTTGGAGGAACGCCCGCGAAATTAGTTAAATATCGCTTTGATGAATCGATTATTGCTGAGCTTCTGAAAATGCGAATTTATGACTGGCCTTTGGAGAAGTTCGAAGTATTAAAGCGGTATCTGTGTGCCTCGGACATTCAGCAACTGAAGAGTGCAGCNYTGGCGTAYGATGGTCAAAAATAGCACATAACAAAGCGTTTAAGAGTGATTCCTCACGCTTGGCAGTTTCGCTTCGCTCAAGTATAGCCAAGCGTGCATCACACCTTAACGCGGCGTTATGTGAATAGGGAAATTATGAAATTACGAGTAGTCCCAGAATTATATTGTTTCGATATTAATGTTAGTAAGTCTTATTTTATCAATGTGTTAGGATTTTCTGTTAAATACGAACGACCTGAAGACGAGTTTGCGTATTTAACCCTAGATGGCGTGGATGTCATGCTTGAAGGTATCGACAGTAATAGTCGTAAATGGGTTTCAGGATCTTTGACATCGCCATTAGGTCGAGGAGTGAATTTTCAATGGGACGTAAAGGATATTGAATCGTTGTACCGTGGCATTTGTGAAAAATCGCCAGATACTATCTATTTGGTTCTGGAATCTAAGTCTTATCAATGTGGTGATGTAACAACAACTCAAAAACAATTTATTGTGCAAACTCCGGATGGTTATTTGTTTCGGTTTTGCCAAGATATACGCTGAATGAATTCACATAACAAACAATTTAAGAGTGACTCCTAACGCTTGCCGATTTCACTCTGATTTGAATTTTGTGTTTACGGTGTAATGGTTTAGCTTGGGTGTTATGGCGTTGTCGCACCTTAATTGGGCGTTAGCTTACTAGTCGATTTAATCAAGGAAGTCATTATGGAAGATGTTCAAGAAAATCAGTATGAATTAGCGTCAAGATGGTCACGAATTGGCGCTGCAATTATCGATTCGCTCATTCTAAGTGTTGTGATGCTACCTTTAGCTTATTTCACAGGCGGATTTGATGGTATAAGTCAGAACCCACCAGTTGAAGTTCCAATGACATACCAAGTATTAATGGCTGCTCTTGGATTTGGGCTATATTGTGTTGTTAATTGGAAGTTTCTTTCTGAATCAGGTCAAACCGTAGGCAAGAAAATACTAAACATTAAGGTTGTATATACAGACAGCTCTCAAGCAACGGTTCAAGATTTAGTGTTTAAACGATATGCATTTCTTCTTTTTATCAGTTATATCCCTTGGATAGGTGGTCTGATTGGTATTATTAATCTTCTAATGATCTTTGGTAAGCAAAGACGAGCTCTACACGATCGTATAGCGAATACAAAGGTGATCGTAAGCTAACAAACAATTTAAGAGTGACTCCTAACGCTTGCCGATTTCACTCCGGTTTGAAATTTGTGTTTACGGTGCAATGGTTTAGCTTGGGTGTTATAGCGTTGTCGCACCTTAATTGTGCGTTATGTGTTTGTGAGGGAATTACGTGGAAAATGAGTCAGTTGGCTACAGTATAGAAGATTTCTATGTTGCTCTAAGTGGGTTTGATAAAGCGGTATGTGAGGCTTGTGCTGTCAGTAACTTCACGGGAAACCGCTACGCAGTTCACTACAAAGGATACTCATCTCAGATCTTTACGAGAATGTGTTTACACTCACAGGGGCTAATTTCAGCATTACCGAAAACCCGTTGGGCGAAGCGTGATTATGAGTGCTGGGAATTTAGCCTAATTGCCCCACATGTTCGCGCCTTAATGGAAGGTTATCTTCTGTTCTTCTATTTGTCTGAAACACCAATTAGTGAAGATGAGTGGTATGTAAAATTAAATGTTATGCACCTTAATGATTGTACTCGTCGAATTCGGCTGCATCAGAACATTAGAAGTGCTGAAGATGAAGCTGGTTGCCGTGATCAGCAAACAGAACTCAAAGAACGCCTGCAAGGCTCGGAGTTCTTTAAAGGATTGCCGCCAAAGCTACAAAAACAGCTATTAACTGGAAAGGCTCTCATGATCCCGTCTAGAGATGAACTACTTGAAAAGCTCGATGCAGATGTCGGTGAATTTAATGCATATTATGACTTAGTTTCAAACTACACGCATATACTGCCGATTTCTTATTATCGCAGTGAAGCTAACGGACGAGGCTCTGGCGTTTATAACCCAACGGACTTGTCTTACATAGTGCTTTTTTTAATCAAAGCTACTCAGTGGTTAAGTATATCTACAGAAAGAATGGTAGGACTCTTCCCTGATGCTGCCAAGGTTAAAAAAGGGAAAAAGTCGAAGTTTCCACTCGGTCCAAAGGAAAATATGAAGAACCGAAAATAAACACATAACAAAGCGTTTAAGACGGATTCCCAACGCTTGGCATTTTCGGTTTGATTCAGCTTTAGCGTTTACGGCACAATGGTTTAGGTAGGGTGGCAGCGTTGCTCACCACTTAACGCGGCGTTAGTTGCTCTGTTGTGAATTAGCATTTTCGAGGTAGTAGAAATGGTTCAAACTTACGGTTCTGAAGAAACAAAAGCTTTCTGTTGTAACTGCAAAAAGGTGACCCTTCATAGGTATCAAAGTTTCTCTAAGCCAGACGAAAGTAAGGAAACAGAAATCAAAGGTTTCTTCTTTGGTCTATTCGCTGCAATAGCTAGTGCTCTGATGGAAGGTGAACCGACAGGTGATTATAAGTGTAAAGAGTGTGGTACGAATCTTCATACACCAGATCATTTAGATTAATACATTACTTGGTGCTTGTAAGGACAGTGCTTGTGGCAAGTAACGCAACTAACAAACAATTTAAGAGTGACTCCTAACGCTTGCCGATTTTACTCCGATTTGAAATTTATGTTTACGGCGCAATGGTTTAGTCTGGGTTTTATAGCGTTATCGCACCTTAATTGGGCGTTATGTGAATAGAGGTTTCCAATGGATAAGGTAGTCAAAGAACGGTTCGACGAATATCCAGAAAATGTTCGTATTCGGCTAGAGGAACTGCGAAATCTAATGTTTCAAATCGTTTCTGAGCTGGAGCTAGGTGAAGTCGAAGAGTCTCTAAAATGGGGTGAGCCGAGCTATGCCGTCAAGACGGGGAGTCCAATCCGAATTGATTGGAAATTGAAATCACCAAGTAACTACTACATCTTCTTTAACTGCCAAACTAAGCTAATCGATACTTCTAGAGAATTACACGATGGTACGTTGGAATTTCAGGGTAATAGAGCAATTGTCTTAACTTTGTCAAACCCATTACCAGAGGCTGAGGTTAAGCATTGTTTGGAGCTTGCTTTAACCTATCAGCAGCGAAAGCATTTACCGTTTTTAGGCGCGCGATAGGCATTCACATAACAAGCAATTTAAGCAGACTGCCAACGCTTGGCATTTTCAGTCCGGTTTAGCTTCAGTGATTTCGGTGGTAAGTTTGAGTTTATTGGTAGCGTTGCCAGCTACTTAATTGGGCGTTATATTGCATAGGATTCAAAGGGTTAAATTATCCGTTTATCTTTGTTCTGCGTTCGAGCTATACACCTGTTCGTTTCGTGAAAGTTGCCATCAAAATGACCACCGCACGTAGAAAGTGTATCGGTTAATTAGCAGCAACGTCACGCAAGTCTCCTCGTTAGTAAGTTTGCTGGCTCAAGTTTATTTGGCGCGGCTTCTTTTTTGTGGGGACTTCATTGAAAGTTGTGACTTCAGCGCACTTTACTGTCAGGTTTCTCGCTCGACTTCTTTGTCATTTGGGCTAATCGAATGATTCCAATTTCATCTTATTTCGTTTCTTAGCCAAATGCGTTTTGTTGTCTATGATTGAGTTTCGAACTATCCGTTTTACTTCTGAGTTTAAAGCCAGTAGATTTACAACCAATTCAGCACCTTGGCGCTAAACTTGGCTTCATCGTGCGGGCAATATAACAAACAATTTAAGAGTGACTCCCAACGCGTGGCGGTTTCACTCCGGTTTGAATTTTGTGGTTACGGCGCAATGGTTTAGCTTGGGTGTTATGGCGTTGTCGCACCTTAATTGGGCGTTATACCCTCCGGAGGAAAAATGGACTTTAATGAATCAAATAACCCTAGCGTAGATAGGTTGGCTACTATGTACGATACATTCAAAAGTCTAGGGATATTACCTACAGAGCTTGAACGAGATGCGTCTGTACTGTCTGTGATCAAAAGTTTTAATTCATTATTTAAAGATCAGGCTTGGGTGCTAAATAATTACTTACCGCTAGCGTGTTGCGAAGAGGCTGTGATGTTAGCTCTGAGCGAAAAGTTTTCTCAAGCTGAGGATGTATTGATTGAAGGGGTTGATGAGGGGCTTTCCCTTTTTATGCAACATTTATCAACGGCTAAAGAATTTGAAAAACGTTTAGATATTCTGAGCAATGCAAAAGAACTACAGTTGCAGAAAAACTATGGTGCAGTTGTCCCTCTCTTGTTAATCGCTATTGATGGTATCTCCAATGATATTAGTAATCTTGGGCTATTCGCCCAAGAATCGAACATAGGCGTGTGGGATTCTATATGTCAATATGATGATGCTTTTACTTATTTACAAAAAAACTTTCTGACCAAAAGTCGAACAAAAACAAATTTCGATGAAATATTCGTTCCTTTCAGGAATGGAATCTTACATGGCAGAGATGTGAATTATGCCAATGCAAGTGTGTCAGCTAAATGTTGGAATATATTGTTTGTATTACGTACTTGGTACCGTGATAAAAAAGATGAGTCTTACAAAAGGCGTAAGCTCGATGCAGAGCAACATGTTTCGAAAGAAAATGAAGAGTTGACGAATTACTTACAGAAGTTTGATAAGCGTGAGAATGATCTTTTATTTATTGAAAGAACAGGCGCATCAGAAGTCGCCAATACTTTTTTTGAAAGCTGGCAGCAAAAGCAATGGGGTAAGATAGTTCCCCATATGTACCATCTAGTGGGGAAGCACCGAGGTAAATCAGCGAAAGAAGTCAAAGAAACATTCGATAATTTTGAGTTGCTTGAATTTAAGTGTTTAGGGGGACGCTGTGATACACCTAGTAGTGTGGTTTTCGATGTATATGTGGCTATTTCTGTGGGAGCGGAAAGAGAGGAGCATCAGATTAAGCTTTGGTTAAACTATTCATCTGACGATCTTCTACCTTTACCTATAAATCATCCTGATGGTAGTTGGGGTATCCTACAAAATTCACTGTCAAAAATACTGTTTGGACGGGTATAACAAACAATTTAAGCTGACAGCCAACGCGTGGCATTTTCAGCTCCAATTGGTTTAGGTGTAATCGGTGTGTTGCTTTAGGTTCAGGTTTGCGTTGGTCTGCAACTTAATTGGGCGTTAGAAGCCGGAGGGAAATTCAATGAATCCAAAGGATATCGTGCTTTCATTTTGGGAAGCAATGCAGAGTAATGATTTTTACAAAGCAAGCGAATGGCTAAGTGAAGATTTCGAGGGTTTTTGGCCTCAATCATCAGAACTTATTACTGGTCGCAGTGATTTTGGTGATGTGAATTCCTATTATCCTGCAAATGGTAAATGGCTATTTGAAATTAACTCAATTGTTTGTGAGGGCTCTCAGGTTGTAACGGATGTGTCGATAACAGACAGTGTACAAAAGGCTAGGGCAATTACATTTCATACCGTTGAAAATGGTCTTATTTGTAAGCAAGTTGAGTTTTGGCCTGATGAGTTTGATGCTCCAGAATGGCGTGCAAAGTGGGTAAAAATAGTGCCATCTCAGGCATAGTCGAAATGCTTCTAACAAACAATTTAAGAGTGACTCCTAACGCTTGACGATTTTACTTCGATTTGAATTTTGTGTTTACGGCGCAATGGTTTAGTCTAGGTTTTATAGCGTTGTCGCACCTTAATTGGGCGTTAAATTTTTTGGTGAAGTATGGCGATAAAAATCACAGAAGAAGAACTGAAATTAAAGTTTGGTGAACACCGAATTTGGCTACAAAGCCAAGGGAAGCAAGGTGTTCAGCTTGATCTAAAGAATAGGTTGCTTACTCAGATGACTTTCAATGGCTGCTCTTTTCGAGGTGCTATTCTTGAGAGGACAGTATTTAGTGGTTGTATGATATCAAATGCGGATTTTTGCTACAGCAAATTGGCTGGAGCCTATTTTATAGGCGCAGATATCTTATTTTCTGATTTCTCTTATGCTGAGGCTTGTTATTCAAATTTTGCTTATGCAAAGGTGAATGGTAGTAAGTTTTATAAATCAAGCCTTATGAATGTTAATTTCCAAGTGGCAACATTTGAGAGGTGTGGCTTCATCGAGGCAGATATTCGAAACTCCATCTTTACTCAAGCTAAGTTGATCAATGTTGATTTAAATAATGCTACTTTGGGAAGTACTGATTTCGCAGATACAGATTTGACGACTGCTATAAACCTAGAGTCGATGAATCATATGTCCACATCAATTTTTTCTATAAAGACTATCTCGGATTTTGGCGATAATATGCCGATTAAATTTTTAACAAAAGCAGGTGTAAGTGAAAGCCTGATCGAACGATTTTACGGATTAGAAATGACTAAAGAAGATTATTACTCATGTTTCATTAGCTATGCGACAGCGGATGAGGATAAAGTAAAATCAATATATGACGCACTTTGGTGTGCTGGCGTTAGTTGCTGGTTTGCTCCAGAGAATTTAAGAGCGGGCAAAAAAGTGCATGAACAACTATTTGAAGGAATAGAGGGACATGAGAAACTTGTTATTGTTTTATCCGAAAGTAGTATGAAGTCAGAGTGGGTCAAAACTGAACTGCGTAAAGCTTTCAAACTGGAACAGAAAACAGGTGAAAGAAAACTATTTCCTATTAGTTTAGTGTCTTTTGATACTCTCAGAGACTGGGAATGTTTTGATTCTGATTTTGGCAAAGATTTAGCCGTTGAATTGAGGGAATATTTTATTCCTAGTTTTCATGACGTCAAATCCAATGCTGATTTCTCAAAGGTGATTGAGCGTTTAGTCCTCGACCTAAAAAAAATTTAACAAAGCATTTAAGAGTGATTCCCAACGCATGGCATTTTTCATGTCATCGTTGGGTTTTGTGTTTACGGTGGTCAGGTTGAGTTTCGCGGTCGCGTTGCTCACACCTTAATGCGGCGTTAGGCATCAGGTGATAAATTGAATATTGATAACATTAAAATGCTACCAAACATAATCACAGAAACAAGTGATTTAGAAAGTCAATTCAAGGATTTGTTTGGGTCATCGGAAGCTAGTAATGCTAAAAGTGTTATTTATTTTTTCCGTTCAGTTCGTCCTGTTCCTAGGTTAAGAGGTGAGTCAGATATTCTATATATTGGCAAAACTAAACAATCTATTAAAGGTAGATATCTTCAGTACGCAAAGCATTTAGCGACAGGTTCTAGTGGTTGTTTTTATCGCTATATTA
>NZ_JAKJTJ010000005.1:0-3927 GCF_050337905.1 Vibrio clamense
TATACCAAGACTTCGATAGGTGCTCGCCAAGCCAAATAAAGCATCGAACCGTTCTACTGACGATAGTAAACCCGACAGAGATGACAGATAATGACCAACTGCTTCTTGCTCTTTACCTTCATTATCATATGACCACGCAATTTGCAGGTGAGCCTTAGCAACATAGTTTTCATCGTTCAATAACGTTGAAAGCAAAGCTCTAGACTCTTGATATCGAGCTTCTTTGCGCAATTCAATGGCTTGTTTGATGATGATTTCCATAGTTTTCCTCGAAAGCTTATAACGCCGCGTTAAGTGGTGAACAGCGCTAACCACCAAACCTAAACAATTGTACCCTAAACACTAAAGCTGATTTAAACTGAGAGCGCCAAGCGTTGTGAATCCGTCTTGAACGCCTTGTTATGAGGAGTTATCGCGCTCCAATTCCTGAAGCTTATTCAATGCAAATCGTCCCCTTTCCGACACCGCAGAGGATTGATCTAATGCAAATTTTTCTGCTAATACCTTAGCGTAAACTCCAACCTCTTCTAGATCTCGAATCAAAACCTCTGCTGATACTCTCCTTACAACAGATGACCGGTCTTCAGCAGAGCATTTTAGCAATTCCAATGTGGGAACTTTGGTATCTAACTTGCGTTCAGACACGATGGGCGTCATTCTTCCCTCGCAATAACGGATATCAGCCCATTTCCACTTACGGCCCTCTATCCAAACTATACGCCTTTCAAGTAGGCTTCGGTATGCTTTGGCTCGAACTGCAGGTTGTACAGCTAGATTTGCAATTTCTGGCAAATAATCATCAAGAATATTTGTGCGACCAAGCTGAGAAAACAGTGAAGGCATAGGTCCTGCACTTGATGAAATGAGCTTATGCCTCATTGAGTTCGCAATGTCTTTCTGCGATATGATTTGTAAAAGAATTTTCTTGTCCGCATCTTCAATCCTGCCCCAAGAATTCCAATTTGAAAGAGCAGTTAGCAAGGCCTCGACTACGAAATCCGGTGCTGTCGCTTTTGCTAATTCCGGCAATGTATTTCTCGCAGCTTCACGTACTTGTGGCACCCAATCATTAAGCCTACGCACCGCAAGAGAAAAGAAAAACGCATTGGGGGCGGCTCCTGACAAAGTTCGTAGAGCTTTTTCTCTCCTGTAGCCATCCCAACTAATCAAATCTAGCCAAGTTAACAATTCTTTAGGCTTAGACCAAAACTTCCATTTGGGAGGCTCAAGTTCTCTTAGTGCAAGGGAGAATTCAGATCGAATAATTCGCTCCCAATAATCAAAACTTGTAAGTGGCAGTTGGGAAGTAGCATCAATCAACAAGGACATATCAGCAACGACTTTACTCCCCGAGTTTATCGAGCATGCAAAGCCCTTGACTGCTTTTACTACTTTCTCTTCCACAATCTGAGATCGCTGCATACTCTAAACTCCTCATAACGCCGCGTTAAGTGGTGAGCAACGCCGCCACCCTGCCTAAACCATTGTGACATAAACACTTAACCTGAAGAAAGCCGAAAGCGCCAAGCGTTGGGAATCCGTCTTAAACGCTTGTATGGATAATAGGCACTCCAATCGGGTAAGGTGAGACCCAGACTTTAGCTGCAACTAAAGTTCTTCTATTTGGTAGTTCGATTAAATGATGGCTCCTCTATTGAGAGACCGATAACAAGTTCGAACGCCAGATAGAACTCCAAGCACCACACTCGAATAGTCTTCTGGGTCTCGAGCCCGCATTTGCAAGCAAGAGTTAGCTTATTATGAATACAAATACACTTCAAAACATTAATGTCGGCGTTGATACTGGCAAGTCACAATTAGATATTTACATCCGCCCTCTCGACATTTACTTCACTGTCCCAAACACCGAAAAAGGCATCCGTGATGCCATCAAAACCATTAAGAAACACAAACCTCAGCGCATCGTCATCGAAGCGACTGGCCGATTAGAAATGCCCTTCATACTCGAATGCGATAAAGCCAAATTACCTTATGTGATTGCTAATCCGTTGCGTATTAAAAAGTTCGCAGGTGCCACTGGACAACGAGCCAAAAACGACCGATTAGATGCTGCTCTTATTGCACATTATGCTGAACGTATGCAACCCGAACTCACCAAACTGAAAAGCGAAAACATTCGCCTTATGAGTGACTTAGTCGCAAGGCGCAACCAGCTACTCACCATGCAAACAATGGAAAGAAATCGGCTACAAATATTACCAAAGAATATCTCATCAACCATTACTCCTATCCTTACCGCTCTGAAGAATCAGATAGAAAAAGTAGAAGCAAAGATAGCGAAACTGATTGATAGCTGTCCTGAGTATCAAGCCAAGAATGCGATTCTCCAAAGCATGCCTGGCGTGGGTAAGGTCCTTGCGGCCTCCTTAATTAGCAATGTGCCCGAATTAGGGTTTATCTCCAATAAACAAGCCTCTTCGCTCATTGGTGTCGCACCAATAACAAGAGAGAGCGGCCGCTTCAAAGGCAAACGGATGATACAAGGAGGGCGAGCTCAAGTTAGGACAGTTATGTATATGGCGATGATGTCAGCTATTCAGTGTAACCCAGTTTTCAAGGTAACTTATGAACGATTACTTGCGGCAGGAAAACCAAAAAAAGTAGCGATAGTTGCTTGTATGAGGAAGATGGTTGTGATTTTAAATTCAATGCTGAGAGACGGTGTGATGTGGGATAAAAATAGCGTCAAAAATTAACTATTGACGCCATAGTCTCTTGTTAGGCTTTAGCTTCCAACTAATTCTTCACTTCTATTGAGAATAGAAATCAAATCATGATGAAGGCTGTCAAAAGAAATCTGGACATCAGCACCTTTAAAGTCAATAGATGAACCATAACGTAATTCATGTGCCTTATATAATTCATTTAAGGAGTTCACCTCAGAGACCGACTTTGCACAAAACAAATCATTTCCGTACAACCTTTGAATTTCATCGAGTAACTTTACAAGATCATGCCCAAATTTTTTACGTAATAAATCACTATAATGTTTATAGTCGTTCTGCAAAAGAATGGCTTTACCGATACACTCAAAACCTTGACAGAACAAATGAGCAGATACGAACATATGCCCTTCATATGCTTTTAGCAATGCTGCGGCAGCAACAAAAGCCCTACCTTTTTCAAACATCGAAACAGTTGTATTCACAAATCACTCCTGAAGCCTAACGCCGCATTAAGGGGTGAACAACGCATCCACCCAACCTAAAGCAATGTACCTTAAACACTAAATTTGAAGTAAAAGCAAAAATGCCAAGCGTTGAGAATCCCTCTTAAATGCTTTGTTATATTGCCCGCACGACAAAGCCAAGTCTAGCGCCAAGGTGCTGAATTGACTACAAATCTACTGGCTTTGAACTCAGATGTAAAATGGATAGTTCGAAACTCAACCATAGACAACAAAACGCACTTGGCAAAGAAACGAAACTAGGCAAAATTTGAATGGTTCTGTTAGCCAGAATGACAAAGAATTCGAGCGAGAAACCTGACAACAAAGTGCGCTGAAGCCACGATTTTCAATGAAGTTCCCACCAAAAAGAAACCGCGCAAAATGAACTTGAGCCAACAAAACTTACTAACGAGGAGACTTGCGTGACGTTGCAGCTAATTAGCCGACAAACTTTCTACGTGCGATGGTCATTTTGATGGCATTTTTCACGAAAAGAACAGGTGTGTAGTTCGAACGCAGAACAAAGATAAACGGATAATTTAACCCTTTGAATCTTATGCAATATAACGCCCAATTAAGGTGCGACAACGCTATAACACCCAAACTAAACCATTGCACCGTAAACACTAAATTCAAATCGGAGTAAAATCGGCAAGCGTTAGGAGTCACTCTTAAATTGTTTGTTAGTTGCGTTCTAACCACTCCGAGCGCAACACACCATATTTGACTGAATCATA
>NZ_JAKJTJ010000006.1:0-7284 GCF_050337905.1 Vibrio clamense
ACCAATGCCTTTACCCTGAAATTCAGGAAATACGAATATAGCTGCCAAAGTATTTTCATACAGTGCATAAAAACCAACTGTTTTCGACTCGATTTCATAAACGAAAACTTCTGATGCAGGAATATAAATATTACGCATGCTCTCAACTTGAGATCCCCAGAAGTCAGCTGGGACGAAATCATGCGCTTTAACAGAGGCTTCAAGCCAGATTTCAAGAACCGAATCTAAGTCATGTGAATTGTACTTTCTTATCATTTTCAAACTCTAGATTTCCAAATTTATCGGGGCAACATAACGCCGCGTTAAGTGGTGARCAACGCTACCACTGCACTCAAGACATTATGCCATAAACACTGATGCATATCTTRAAACTGAARCCGCCRAGCGTTGGGAATCCGTCTTAAACGCTTTGTTATATGCAAACTCCCACCCCAAATGGAGAGCTATTTTCACTATTGATGATAGACTCAATCAATAGCCCCTTATTCACAGTAAACACCATGAAAGACTGTAATCAATGTGGAAAGTGCTGCATCAAATATGGCGATGGTGACTTAGCCGCTACACAAGAAGAGATTGACCTTTGGGAAGTGTTTAACCCTGACATCTTTGAATATGTGAAAGATGGAAAGATTTGGTTTGAGCCGGAAACAAGAGAGCAATTAAACCACTGCCCATTTTTAGAGTTAGTACCCAAAACAAAGCCCGAAGAAAAAAGTAAGTACACTTGCAGTATTTACTTCGATAGACCAGAAGATTGTCGCCACTACCCTAGCCTTATCAATGAAATGGTTCGGGACGAGTGTGAAATGATAGAAATTACCGACTTGAAAAACCCAAAAAAAGCTCAGAAAGATCTAGATAAACTGATGAATTCTAGCCGACCGTCGAGCTATTCCTAGGCTGATTTAAGCAATTGCATATAACGCCCAATTAAGGTGCGATAACGCTATAAAACCCAGACTAAACCATTGCGCCGTAAACACAAGATTCAAATCGGAGTAAAATCGGCAAGCGTTAGGAGTCACTCTTAAATTGTTTGTTAGACCCGTGTTACAGGTATACTCTCAATTTTCACACCAAATAGGTTAAAATAAAGCTTCCTATAAATGATGGTATTCCCGCAATAAACATAACCAAGCCAAACTTATAATTTGCTCGATAATTCAACCACTTTTCAGACTGTAAATCATGCCCTTTCACCATTGATTTCATTTTACTTGTTACATAATCGACATCATAGTTTCGGCTCACTTTTCCGCCATCCCAAGTTAGGCTTGCAACAATCCAAATCAGCACACCCGAATAAAATAATAAGTCACTGATTCTTGAGTTTGAAAAATAGTCCACAAAACTCAACAAAAGCATTATGCCGCTAATGGATATGAAATTAACAACAAACACAATTTTCAGTAAGCTGACCATATATTACTCATTAATTCATGGAGTTAGAGAAAGGGTATAACGCCGCATTAAGGGGTGAACAACGCCTCCACCCGACCTAACGTATTGTACCGTAAACACTAAATTTGAAGTAGATACAAAAATGCCAAGCGTTGAGAATCCCTCTTAAATGCTTTGTTAGATTACCTTTCGCACAAATCGCATGATTTAATTGAATTGAACTTTTTGCGCAATACACTATAATCTAACTGTAATTCCACTTTGGAGATTGACCATGCATACATTAACAGCAAATGATGCCAAACGTAATTTCGGAGAGCTGCTTCTCAACGCTCAACGTGAGCCAGTTAAGATAAGTAAAAATAACAAAGATGCCGTTGTGGTGATGTCGATTAGAGACTATGAAGAGCTCGAAACTATGAAAGCCGATTACATCAAGCATTGCTTTGAGTCTGCAAAAGCAGACTTAGCCCAAGGCAATGTAGTTGATGGTGAAAATTTCCTAAACGCGTTGTAAGTAAAGTATGCAATATAAACTAAGTAAATTAGCACAGGCTCATTTGCACAAAATCAAAAATTATACAGTTACGAACTTTTCCGAAATGCAGTGGAACACATACAAAAATACACTTCTTACTGGATTTCAGATGCTCGCTGAAAACCCCGCAGTAGGCAGAAACTGCAACGATTTATATCAAAATGGATTTTATTTCCCGATTGGTAAACACACAGCGTACTTTACCAAAGAAGACGGCTTTATTTTAGTCGTTGCAGTTCTTGGACAATCGCAACTTCCACAAAACCATCTACGATAATTACCACACCCTAGCATTTTGAGTTAGGGTGCAATTTTTGATTGGTAAACTAACGCCGCGTTAAGTGGTGAGCAACGCCTACCACCCTGCCTAAACCATTGTGACATAGACACTTAAACTGAAGAAAACCGGAAATGCCAAGCGTTGGGAATCCGTCTTAAACGCTTTGTTATGAGCGTGGTTCAGCTAGGTGCTCTATGCCTAATTCTCGTTGCTTGCGCTTACTTAAACCACTCGCGACAATTCGGTATGATTCCGATAAATAATACTTTAGGTCATCGTCTAGTTTACCTGAAGTCCCAACTTGCTGTATCCACTTCATTCCACGACTAGCAAAATATGGAGCCGGTTTATAACCTTCACAATCACTTAGAAAGTCGAAATTTAAGTTAGAGGTTTTAAACGTGAATGCAGCTTGGGATCCATCGCTCCAACCACCTATCGCAAACACTTTACAACCAACCTTCCATACATCGGAATTACCCCATTGAACGACGTGACTCGTTCCAGCAAAAGATCCGCAAAAATGGTTAAACTCTTCGTAATTCATGTTGATTTCCCTATTAGCTCATAACGCCCAATTAAGGTGCGACAACGCTGTAACACCCAAACTAAACCACTGCACCGTAAACACAAAATTCAAACCGGAGTGAAGCAGCCAAGCGTTAGGAGTCACTCTTAAATTGTTTGTTATGTAACAAGTGTTCCTCTAATAGGGCTGATTGTATATAGGTTGTCATCATCTAAACTGATTGTTAAACCTAAACAGAAAAGCACATCTCTGTATAAATATTCAAATTCATTAAGAAGTCCCATCGCTAGTTCAGCGTCACTTTTTGTACATACTTTTCCCTTATGTACTATCTCATTTCTAACTTTTTGTATATAAGAACGTTCTTGCCATATAGTCAATTTTGCACCTTCACGTTTAAAGTCACAGACATTATCTGTAACCGCAAAAAGTGAATCAAACACCCAGAAGACAAAACGATTAAACCTATCTAAACCACTCTGTTTGATCACCGCATCACACATGAACTTGCTGATCATTTTATCGCTAACTAAGCAACTAATGACAGGTCTTAATATGACTTCTTTAATGAGGACTTCTATCGCGGAAACAGCTAACACAACAGTTGCCATATCATTAACACCTCTAACATCTAAGGTACCATAGACTAAGTGTCCTAAGTTCTCACCGCAATGCGGGGACTCGTCATAATATTCTCTAATACGGTCTTTCGTATAACGAATTGCTACGTCGTCCCTTTTCGACAAATATTCTTCGAGTTCCGCTATGGATTCTAAATAATCTTCATAAGTTGAATCGGAGTCTAACTCTGTACTACTCATTTATTTGTCCCGAATTAAAATAATGCTTCAAGTGGTTGTTTTTGTTACATAACGCCCAATTAAGGGGTGAGCAACGCTGCCACCCAAACCTAAAGCATTGTGCCATAAACACTGAATTTGAAGTAGAGTCAAAAATGCCGAGCGTTGGGAATCCCTCTTAAATTGTTTGTTAGGTAAATTACTCTTTGTCGAAGCTATCAACGACTATTGCTCCCATCGAGGCTGGCATGGAAATTATGATGACTCTCTTTAACGCTACTAGCGGGTCTGATAACAACGGAAGCTTGTTGATGCAAAACAACACCAACATCACGACCATCGCTGTCATAAAATATGCAACGACTATGCGTAGAATGAAAACTAACTTACGCTCAGATACGTTACGCTGAAAAACATTTTCAAAGGTGTACAAAGTTAGGAAAACCACTGACAAAGTGAATAACACTAACAGATTTAGAATCGGCAAGGTCTCCCCCAAACGCCAAGCCTCTTCAGAGAATGAAATGGGAACAGCGAGCGCAAATGCACCAACAAATATCTGACTAGCATCTTCGAAGTTAAAGCTATATTTCACTGAAGCCTCCTTCCATTTACCTAACGCCCAATTAACTTGCGCAGCAACGCAATGCAGAGGTTCTGCACTGCGCCATAATCACTAGGACTGATTTGAAGTAAAACTGCCACGCGTTGTAAGTCAGGTTAAATTGTTTGTTATGTTTACGAGTCAGTCATATATGTGACAACTTTCGGATCACGAAACATTGCTGATACAGCCTCACCTAAAGTGTGGCTTGCTGTATCGTGTACATCGTAGCCATTTTCACTATAAGCCGTATAAATTGCACTATATCCGTTACCGATAGAAATAGAGATTTTTGTCGTGCACGATGGACCAAACATTCCTTTTTTACAACTTAAGTTATCCACTGACATCGACAACTCTTTAGCTGGGTTTTTTGACGATATAGTTGCTTTTCTTTTCACCAATTCTTGTTCAGTTATTGCGACCAAAGTTTCGGTAAAATCAAATTTTGATCCAGTAAATGCCATAATATCAAGATCAGCTACAACTATTTTGTCGTGGCTAGGTTGGGTATTAATTACCGCCACAGTATCGTTTACGTTGAATTCAATGAAAGGGCTAATTTCCGTAACATCAACTTCTGTCTTTAATGGTTGAACGCAGCCTCCGAGAATTAGCGGGAAGAGTATTACTATTTTATTCATTAGAACCACTATGCAACTTGTATCAAAAAATTTAGAGTGCAAGCTAACAAATTAAAGCCTCACAAAATGAGACTTACGCTTAATTTCAGGTAGTTAACATAACGCCCAATTAAGGTGCGACAACGCTATAACACCCAAGCTNAACCATTGCACCGTAAACACNAANTTCAAATCRRAGTGAAAYYGNCANGCGTTGGGAGTCACTCTTAAATTGTTTGTTAGGCGTGGCTCATTTTTGGTATTTAGCTGACGTGATAAACTCACCAAATGTCTCACACCATACAATGACCGTATTATATTTAGAGACATCNATACCTTTCGGTATTTTGACCGCAAAGTTTTCGAAAGTCTTAACATTACCAATGCGAACCATACTGTCTTTTAATCGATTAAAATCAGATTCAGTTTCGACAAACTCGGTTGAYAGGTAAAGCTTATAATCAGGACCGGGCGCAAGGCTTCCAGTTAATGTGATGTACTCTGGACCAACTGCTACCTGACCTTCACCCCAATGAAAAGAGTCACTATCCTTGAGGTCTTTTTTGAACATCGCGGAAAACTGTGCTTGGGAAGATAATTGAGTGACTTCAGACTCAGTTGGAGATGTTGGTGCAATAAGAATCGGCAGCATATAAATGCCTAAACCAACACCGAATGCCCCCACAGACAAGTGAGTGACTAAAAGTAATATAATTGTCTTCATTTTCATAGCTGTCCCTTCCTTAGTAACAACTTATCTTACCAACAAAACAGATACTTGAAATAACAATTCTGTCTTCCTATGAAATGAGGTCTTTTATCTCTAGCCGCTTTAATCAAATTCTACTTGAGAAGATGCCTCCAGACCACTCCTAACGCCGCGTTAAGTRGTGAGCAACGCCACCACCCTRCCTAAAACCTTGCCACCTTAAACACCAAAGCTGACCCAAACTGAAAATGCCGAGCGTTGGGAATCTGTCTTAAACGCTTTGTTATGTACGTTTCACCGCGACCACGGAATATGTATGCCAATGCTTCATTCTACCCAATGAAGTCTTCGATTTTTCATCACGTTCAAAGAACCTGACTATTTCAAAACCTGAGAACAGAGCCTTTACCTCTGATTCCGATAAAGGTGTGGTTGGAGTACGATAGTTGTTAGCCCAACTGTCTTCAAAGCCCATGAAGTCACCAGCAAACACTCCACCGATTTCAATTGAAGATTTAATATTGCTCCAAGTCGATTCAAATTGGTTTGGGTCAGCGAAGAACAAACTGGAATTTGCAATAACTACGCCAGACTTTGGATAGTCGAATGATTCAAACGACGACTCTGTAATTTCCACTAATGACTTTGCCCCAAATCGGTCTCTACAAATAGAGACTGAATCAGGATTAATATCGAAGCCATGAACCTGATAACCCTGTTGTTCTAGGTACTCGATATCACTACCTGTTCCACAACCACAGTCAGTGGCTATTTTAAGGTTTGATTCATTGAGTCTGGATGCAAACTCAGTACGTTTTGAATGTGGGCGAGACAATGCCTTTTCGTAGTACTGGCGCCAAATTTCAGTATTTTCATCCATAAGTTTCTGATTTTCCCTAAAAGTACATAACGCCGCGTTAAGTGGTGAGCAACGCTACCACCCTACCTAAACCATTGTGACATAAACACTTAAACTGAAGTAAGCCGAAAATGCCAAGCGTTGGGAATCCGTCTTAAACGCTTTGTTATACGATTTTACTCAAGTGACTTCACTAGCTCTTGAATCTCACCAAGGCTATATGATTGATATTTAATATAAAAACCTCTCGTGTTAGCAGAAGCATGTGATTCATTATTGATACCAGCAACTGACTTATAGTTACATATTTTAGCGCTAATATTGCCGACTTCTAACCCTGATTTTCTTGATATTTCGCGGGCATACTCACTTTGTTTACCTCTTGGAAAACCTTCACTTTCCAACCTCTTGAAAGCGGCTAAACATCTGAGTTCGTTTAGGTCATTCCACAATGAAGTGTCTCTGTAGCTCATATGATCTCCACAATATTCAGGCAATTACCAGTGTGAGTATAGATTGTTTCGCACGTAATCGTATAACGCCGCGTTAAGTGGTGAACAGCGCTACCACTGCACTCAAGACATTATGCCATAAACTCTGATGCATATCTTTAAACTGAAGCCGCCAAGCGTTGTGAATCCGTCTTAAACACTTTGTTATATGCAAACTCCCATGCCAAATGCAGAGCTAATTTCACTATTGATGATAGACTCAATCAATAGCCTTCTAATTCAAAGTAAACACCATGAAAGACTGCAACCAATGTGGGAAATGCTGCATCAAATATGGCGATGGTGATTTAGCAGCCACGCAGGAAGAAATAGACCTGTGGGAGCTGTTTAATCCAGATATCTTTGAATATGTGAAAGATGGGAAAATCTGGTTTAATCCAGAAACCAGAGAACAATTAAACCATTGTCCATTTTTGGAGTTAGTGC
>NZ_JAKJTJ010000007.1:0-3792 GCF_050337905.1 Vibrio clamense
CAATATCGCCGTGCATCCCAACAACCAAAGAATTTACAGATAAATGATATTTACCAGCAGGCCAAACAGGTTGACCCTCAGACATTTTGATTTTGAACTCGATAGGGAATTTACCACCAGTATGAGCATAACCAATTTGAGTAATCATTTTCCAAGGCTTACCCTTAACAGTCACACCCTCACGAACGTCTAAACACTCATTTTCTTTAAACACTTCAATCAATAATTCATTTTTCATTTTTTTATTTCCTATGCGATTAATCTAACTACGTTTGCTGTATTAAATCCGTATTTTTCACTTAACATGCCGACTTCTGGCTCGACGTACCAATCTGGACGCTGATTAGAAAAATCAACATCAATTACTTGTAAGAGAGGAATAACATTATCTTTACCCTGCCCTTGTAAATTCTGAATTTGAGCTTTGCTATAACCAACAGCAAGTAACTCATTTAATTGACGATAAAAAGTTGCAGGTGAAGAAAAGGTTTCTTTTACTGCCTCGTAACCATCAGAAACCAAAGAACGATAGAAACGAAAAACCCTATCAGCTTTAGCAAAAGAAACATTTCCTTTAGGAGTGGTTTTAAAATAAGTTTTTTTAAGATTGTTATGGACTTCATCGTCATTAAAAATATTCATTCTTTGTCCCTCCAAAGCTTGAAATAATGGTGCAAATGCTTTTAACCAAATGTCTTGTATTAGTGATTTTCCGTCTTTTTCATATTCGTATTGATATTTAATTGCGTGATATAAATTTTTAGGTATTCCCATTGCATCAAGATAGCGACGATGCGCACCCGCTTCAAAACGAGCAAGATTGCGAGCAAAATTAATTAGTTGTGGATTGGACATAACATCGATAACACGATCAAACTCAGTAATACCAGAAGATTGAAGTGCGCGAAGTTTTGAAAGCTGATTGTTGAATTCTGGATACTTCAAATAAACCTTTCGGTCACAGTGGCGAGAACCTTGAGTAAAATAACAAGTCGTTTCATGTTCATTGCGAACACTTTTTCTCATCTGATTATTAGAGACATTTTTCAAACAAGAGATCACTTGTTTAGCTTGAAGATCGTTTTTTACACGAGCTGAATATGTTGCATCGATAGCATCAAGTGTCGCGTTGGGAATATCGAGCATGTCATAAACAGCAGGATAAGTTTCATTTAAAGCAGCAAGCATTTCATCCGAACCAAGAGCAATTGATGTTGAACCAAAAACGTTATGACCTTGAATAATTTTTGCGGGAGAGCATTTCAATTCAATACACGGAGAGCGCCAAATGGTGCCTTGGAAAATCTTACAAGCCATACCCGTGAAGTGAGTTGGTAAAGACTCGTAAGGGTGACGTAAATCAGAAACCTCATAACGATTATCTAAAGCATCACCCATGTAATGAACTGACTTGGCCTCCAAACCTATACCACGAAGTGAGCATTCAATGATGTTCACATACTCAATACACTCACCTGTCTTTGAAACGCGAGTATTAGTAACAAACTCACGCTTAAACGGCACAGAAATTTTAAGTTTATCTATCATGGTAACTTTGTCACATGTGATTTATATGCAACCCTTATACATTGTCACATGTGACATTGCAAGAAGTGATACAAATAACATTGTTACTTAACTACAATGTTGCTATGTCACCCACAAAAAGGTAAAGCCATGCCAACGCTACGACTAGACGATAACCGCTGGAGAGAGCTTGAGAAAAAAGCAGTAGAAATCACAATAAAAAAAACAAAACCAGTATCTGTACCAGAGGTTCTAAAAGCCCTTATTGATAAAAGCCTCAAAGAATTAAAAGAAGATGATGTGAAATTAAAATAAGGTTGGTTTTTCTCAATATGAGACAAGAGTACACTATTAAAGATAGTGTACTCTCCGATTCCTCCTCAACGTCCTTGCTCAGTCTTCGCCGTCCTTTTTCGTCGTCAAACGTCGAGTTATTGAAGATAAAAAAGAATAAAAAGCGGTCTGGTAGGAAGGAAGCTATTTTTCTTTGACCTGGACTAGAATCGAAATGATAAAACGGCTTTTTTGCTAATTGGGACGGATGGACAACAACGAAATCTAAAAGATGATCATATATGCAGTAGCAAAACGAATTGGTGGGACTGTAGGTTCTGGCGGGTCTATCCCTGCGGGGCTTAATTCGTATTATGCAATTTATGTTACGGGTTAACTTCTAAAAACGATTCTCGCGATGAGCATCTAAAGAGCCAGCAAGCTGACTCCCAGAATGAGCATATCCCTCGCCCACGTTTTGATTCAGTTAAGCAAAGCAAACCACTCAACATAAATYNRTGCNNATAATACGCACTAAGGCAAAGTTCTTACAAATAAGTACCAATCATAAAAATCATAGCCATTTTTTAAAATCCAACGTTTATCCATTGCAATCCTGCGACAAAAATCATAATTCTTCATACCAATCACCCGTTAGGCAAATCAAAAATATTCACATCTTCCCTTACGTCGGTCAGCTGCGAATCCTTAGCATTAAAATCAGGTACAAAATCACTCTGGTTTGGTGGACACGTTAAGAACCTAGCAACATTCACCGAAGACACCTGAATCAAACAATCATCTATCAGCTCGAAGCGATAGCCGTAACGCATCAAGACATCAGAACGAAGATAAAATGTATCCCTACCTTTATCGATACGAAAAACAAAGCTCGATAACGGATTTAAACCTAAGTGCTTACGATAACGAATATCGACAGACGTTAGATAAACAGCATCAGAACCATTGAAAATTGAAAACGACTCATAGAACGGATTCACATCATCAACAACAAGATCACTTTCGAAACCAGTTTCAGAAGTATTAACGCGAGAACCCAACCCATCAGAACGCGAGCGATTTTCTTGAATATTGCCTTGAGGTACTGAAGAACTAGACGAACTAGAAACATTACTTTGCTTAGAACTGGATGAAGTCTCAACAACGTTTTGAACTTCACCCAAATCAGAATCAGATAATACATTTGTTAAATCCCAAAAAAACTTACCAATAGCAAGAATGCCGACAAGAACCACCAAAATAAATTTAGGCGATTTGAGGATAGAAATATCAGATTTAGTTTCATTAAATCCGCCCGTCCCTGTGGACTTATAAAGCGCGAAAACATCAACAGGAATCTTTTTAGAGCTGCAACTAGCAAAATCAGTCTTAGAGCTAGGAGCTGTTTTAGTAGACTTAGGAGGATGATTGAAAATGCGCGGTCTACGTTTGCGAAAAAATGTATCCGTTGAACGGTGTGAATATGCCTCACCCGCACAACCACGTAGCCAAGTAGGAATGGAAGTATAATCTGGAGTTAATAAAACAATATCCCACTGATATTTTCTATGGCGCATAAAAGCACCGTAAAAGTTATCTGGATATAACAGCCTATTATTTTCATCTAATTGAGTGCGTTCACAATCATCTGTATCACCATCTTCAAATGAATCAGGGTCAACAGGCAACCAACGAGAGTAAAATAACTCTGAAAAATCAGAGGGCAATAAATCAATAAAATCTGATAACGGACGAGCTAAAAACTTTTCACGCTTAAAACCAACTTCAGGACAATATAAATCCTGACATTCATCAATAGCAACAAACGCCCCGATAGGCATCCAACTAAACCAATTTTGCCAAAGCTCAATACCCTCCTTTGAACGTGTAAATATACGAATCAAACGAGCACCATCAGGAAACTTTTCACCAATCAATTTCTCAATAGATTCTTTGGGTTTAATACCTTCAATATTAGTAACAACAATACGA
>NZ_JAKJTJ010000008.1:0-7671 GCF_050337905.1 Vibrio clamense
TTTCTACTCTCATGGCACCTTTATCATTAAATGCATACTGTTCTACCAAACTAATAGCTTCAGTTATGTAGCCAGAGCCTACCTTTGACGTTTGCAACCAATAGCCAATTTCAAAATACGGCACGGATTCATCTCTAACGATAAAACCCACAGCACCAATAAATGATCCCGTTTTCTTTTCGATAATGTTAAACCAAAATTCTCCTGAAAAATTGGAGAAATTGATCACAGCTTCCTGAATATTTTGCTCAAGAGCTTTTTTCGTTAAAGCATCTGAAACCCAAGGCAAAAATTCAGAAAATTCTGACCTACAATCATCAATAACTGTATACATAGCATCGATGAAATCTAATGACGGAGCTACCAATTTGAGCCTTTCACTTTCCATCAAAACTCCTATGTTAGGTCGTGCTTATAACGCCCAATTAAGGTGCGATAACGCTATAACACCCAAACTAAACCATTGCACCGTAAACGCAAAATTCAAATCGAAGTGAAATCACCAAGCGTTAGGAGTCACTCTTAAATTGTTTGTTATACGCGTGGTTGAGGCTCAAGTGAGATACTCATTACGCTATGGTTTGGCTCACTTTCAATATCAACCACTGACCAGCCTAAAGACAGGTACAACGGTGCTACATTTGTATAAGCATACAGATTACCTTGAACGGCTTCTGATACTTGCTTAACACCACGATTAATCAACTCACTCGCAATACCTTGCCCACGTAATTCGGGAGATACAAAGACCGCATTAAACCAAATAACTTCAGAGTTACCTTGAGGCTCTTTAAAACGAGAATAAGCAAGACCACCGATAACTTCATTATTTCTAAGCGCGACAATAACAGGTGGAAGATGAGCTTTTGATTTGTAGGTATCCGCGAACAGAAAATCAGACCATTCGGTTTGAAACAGCCTTTCTAAAGCAATCCAATGCAGGCTATTTTCATTACAATTTCTGAATACTACCTTGTTCATATTGGATTATTTCCTTGATAGCGTATAACGCCCAATTAAGGTGCGACAACGCTATGACACCCAAGCTAAACCATTACACCGTAAACACAAATTTCAAATCGGAGTGAAATCGTCAAGCGTTAGGAGTCACTCTTAAATTGTTTGTTAGGTATATTGCAAGCGAGCACTAGTTGCTATGAATAAGACTCAACGTTCTTCCTTTAGAGTCAGTAAAATTGTTGCAGACTCCAATCCGAATGGTGTCTACAATCCACCAAATGCCAAAACCACCTCGGGTCAAAAACATCAATATACCAGTGCCTATTTTTCCATACACGAACCTATGAATGCCTAACCAACCGAAGAGCAAACAGACAAAAAAGGCTACTACACCATCTGAATTTCGACATGTAGTATCTCTGGAAGACATGAACTCTTGTTTATGATTACAAGTGCCACATACATTGACAGTCTCTGGCATTGCCTGACCACAATTTCGACAAAAAACATTCATATTTGACTCATTATCCTTAAAGTATTTGTTCGTCCATAAACTCAGATACCTAACGCCCAATTAAGGTGCGACAACGCTATAAAAACCGAGCTAACCCATTACGCCGTAAACACAAATTTCAAATCGGAGTGAAATCGGCAAGCGTTAGGAGTCACTCTTAAATTGTTTGTTATAAGCGTGTTTCGTTTACCACGTTCTATCTAAATCCTCGGCGTACAAAGAAATAGCGCGTTTATACTCTATTATTGCGTCACTACTAGTGGTTGAAACTAGCAACTCAAGAAGCAAAGACGTCGCTTCTTTATGACGCCCTAGGTTGTAAAGGCACATTGCATAGAAAGGCTGAACCTCCATAGAATCAGGGTACTCGTTCAGAGTTTGCTCGAAATACGTAAGCGCATCTGAGTAGTTACCAAGACTTCGATAGGTGCTCGCCAAGCCAAATAAAGCATCGAACCGTTCTACTGACGATAGTAAACCCGACAGAGATGACAGATAATGACCAACTGCTTCTTGCTCTTTACCTTCATTATCATATGACCACGCAATTTGCAGGTGAGCCTTAGCAACATAGTTTTCATCGTTCAATAACGTTGAAAGCAAAGCTCTAGACTCTTGATATCGAGCTTCTTTGCGCAATTCAATGGCTTGTTTGATGATGATTTCCATAGTTTTCCTCGAAAGCTTATAACGCCGCGTTAAGTGGTGAGCAACGCTACCACAAGACTCAAGACATTATGCCATAAACACTGATGCATATCTTTTAACTGAAACCGCCAAGCGTTGCGAATCCGTCTTAAACGCTTTGTTATATTGCCCGCACGACAAAGCCAAGTTTTGCGCCAAGGGGCTGAATTGGTTACAAATCTACTGGCTTTGAACTCAGAAATAAAACGGATAGTTCGAAACTCAACCATAGACAACAAAACGCACTTGGCTAAGAAACGAAATTAGGCAAATTTGAGCAATTCGATTAGCTAGAATGACAAAGAATTTGAGCGAGAACCCTGACGGCAAAGTGCGCTGAAACCACGATTTTCAATTTAGCTTCCACGAAAAAGAAACCGCGCAAAATGAACTTGAGCCAGCAAAACTTATTAACGAGGAGACTTGCGTGACGTTGAAGCTAATTAGCCGACAAGCATTCTACGTGCGATGGTCATTTTGATGGCATTTTTCACGGAACGAACAGGTGTGTAGATCAAACGCAGAACAAAGATAAACGGATAATTTAACCCCTTGAATCTTATGCAATATAACGCCCAATTAAGGTGCGACAACGCTATAAAACCTGAGCTAAACCATTGCGCCGTAAACACAAAATTTAAATCGAAGTGAACTCGCCACGCGTTGAGAGTCACTCTTAAATTGTTTGTTATAAGCGTACTAACGTTTTCCAATGATCATAAAGACCATCGATATTTGAAGAACACATTAAGCTCATAGCTCCCTTAACTTGTTCGTCGCTCCATTCCCACCACTTCATTTCTAACAACTTAGATATCTCAGCCTCTGTGAACCTGTAACGTATATGTTTGGCTGGGTTTGAGCCGACTATTGAATAAGGAGCGACATCTTTGGTAACGACTGCACGACTTGCGATAATTGCACCATCGCCGACAGATACACCACTCATAATCATGGCTTCAGTGCCAATCCATACATCATTACCAATAAYCGTGTYACCCGAACGCTCAAAACCATCTTTAGCATCCGCRAARYTTTCATTGTCTTGATAGAAAAATGGAAATGTACTGACCCAGTTATTTTGATGCCCTTGATTCCCTGCCATCATAAACACNGCRCCAGAACCAATTGAGCAGTAACTTCCGATAATTAACTTATCAATATCAGTTCTATCCGGTAGCAAGTAACGAGCACATTCATCGAAACTATGATTATGATAATAACCAGAATAGTAGCTGTGCTCACCCACAATGATATTTGGATTAGTAATTTGTTCTTTCAATGATTTACCCACAAAAGGGCTTTCAAAATAGTTRTTCAACTTGATTCCTCTTGGAAGCTTATAACGCCGCGTTAAGTGGTGAGCAACGCAAACCACCCTACCTAAACCATTGTGACATAAACACTTAAATTGAAGTAAGCCGGAAACGCCATGCGTTGGGAATCCGTCTTGAACGCTTTGTTAGTTGCCCTTGCCTAACTCTAGTGCTAACATTTGTGTGCACATTAATTTAGGAGCAACTCATGGACACTAGAATTCAATTTCGTGTTGATGACGAAATTAAACGCTTAGCTCAGCAAATGGCTGAGAGCCAAGGACGCACACTTAGCGATGCTTGCCGTGAACTTACTGAGCAAATGGCTGAACAACAACGCAAAGCATTATCTCACGACGCTTGGTTAACTGAACAAGTAAACCTAGCATTTGAGAAGTTTGACTCAGGAAAAGCTTCATTTGTTGACCATGACTCAGCAAAAGCACGAATGGCTGAGCGAAAAGCTAAGATTCGTAGCCGAGGTCAACAATGATTTTATGGGAAGAAGAATCGCTGAATGATCGTGAGAAGATCTTTGAGTTTCTTTATGACTTTAACCCAGACGCAGCTGAAAAAACTGACGAAATCATTGAAGCTAAAGTAGAAAATTTACTTGAGCAACCATTGATGGGTGTTCATCGTGATGGTATTCGAGGACGATTACTAATTATCCCGGAAATCTCAATGATCGTTTCCTACTGGGTTGATGGCTCAGCAATTCGTGTAATGCGAGTTCTACACCAGAAGCAAAAATTTCCTACCGACTGATTGTAGTCGGTGGGCAAACTAACGCCGTGTTAAGGGGCGAAATACGCTATAACCCAAAACCAAACCATTGTGACAGAAACAATTAGCTAAAACCGTGATACCAAGCCGCCAAGCGTTTTGAGTCCCTCTTAAACACTTTGTTAGGTTTGTTTTTGCAGTAGCGCTACGGTCTTGTCTAACTTTTCGTTCAAACCTTCAAGTAACTCCTTCCTTTCAGTCAACTTGGTACCGTTATTGTATCTAAGGTTGGTGTTTCCCGTACTAGCTACAGCCACCTTAAACGACACATCTTCTTTTGTAATGTCCTCAATTCGGGTTAGCTCATAAGACAAATTTTCAAGTGCTACACATACTTCAGAAGGAGCATATCCATACCCACCTTTCATTTTGAATACGTTAAAACTAGAAAATCGTGGAATATACTCTTTGTCCTTTTCAAAACCGTTTCTGATTGCTCTCAGGTCAGCAACCAGTGATGAATAAATTACCTTGAATTCAGCTTTCTCTAGCCGCTGATCACGACTAAAACTAAGCATATAAGTCGCAAGTCCACCAATTAGTGTAGAGAAAACACCAAATAGACCCGCAACCAGTACATCCTGACCCATTTTTAACCTCCAAAAACCTAACGCCGCATTAAGGGGTGAACAACGCCTCCACCCGACCGAAAGTATTGTACCGTAAACACTAAATTTGAAGTAGAAACAAAAGTGCCAAGCGTTGAGAATCCCTCTTAAATGCTTTGTTAGGCATTGCACAATAGTGGATTGATAAGGTCAAAAGATGACTCTGACATAACCTTACCTGATATAGCGCTAAGTACAGCTATCTGAAACCTTTCTGCATACTCTTGTAACTCCTCGTCATCAATGGATTCTACTTTCCAGTCAACACGAGGGTCAAAATGTGAACCTATATGAGTAAAAACACCATGTTGGATATAAAGTAATGCATATACCAAATTTCTATCTACATCGGTGTCTTGCTGTACCAACTCTCCGACCTGAGTCAGAGCTTTATGAAAAACCCAAAATTTCTCAGTATCCCAAACACCACATTCCGCTAGGCAACCATAAAATGTATTTTCCCACTCGGCACTGCCGTCACTAGGCATATTTTTTAAAACTTCTTCAATCGGATTATTGTTCATGCTTTTTCCAACGTCTCGATAAGAGGATTAAAGCTGCGGAATGCAGTGAATACTAAAATGCCTAACGCCGCATTAAGGGGTGAACAACGCCTCCTCCCGACCTAAAGTATTGTACCGTAAGCACTAAATTTGAAGTAGATGCAAAAATGCCAAGCGTTGAGAATCCCTCTTAAATGCTTTGTTATATTGCCCGCACGACATAGCCAAGTTTAGCGCCAAGGTGCTGAATTGGCTACAAATCTACTGGCTTTGAACTCAGAAGTAAAACGGATAGCTCGAAACTAAAACACAAACTACAAAACGTACTTGGCTAAGAAGCGAAATGAGCTAAAATTGGAGCCATTCGATTAGCTAAAATGACAAAGAATTCGAGCGAGAAACCTGACAGCAAAGTACGCTGAAGCCGCAACTTTCAATGAAGCTCCCACGAAAAAGAAGCCGCGCAAAATGAACTTGGGCCAGCAAAACTTACTAACGAGAAGACTTGCGTGACGTTGCAGCTAATTAACAGACAAACTTTCTACGTGCGATGGTCATTTTGATGGCATTTTTCACGAAAAGAACAGGTGTGCAGTTCGGACGCAGAACAAAGATAAACGAATAATTTAACCCCTTGAATCTTATGCAATATAACGCCCAATTAAGGTGCGACAACGCTATAAAACCCAACCTAAACCATTACACCGTAAACACAAATTTCAAACCGGAGTAAACTCGCCACGCGTTGGGAGTCACTCTTAAATTGTTTGTTATATTGCCCGCACGACAGAGCCAAGTTTAGCGCCAAGATGCTGAATTGGTTACAAATCTACTGGCTCTGAACTCAGAAGTAAAACGGATAGTTCGAAACTCAACCATAGACAACAAAACGCACTTGGCTAAGAAACGAAATAAACTGAAATTAGAGTCATTCGAAGAACCAGAATAACAAAGAAGTCGAGCGAGTAACCTGACAGCAAAGTGCGCTGAAGCCACGATTTTCAATGAAATCCCCACCAAAAAGAAACCGCGCAAAATGAACTAGAGCCAACAAAACTTACTAACGAGGAGACTTGCGTGACGTTGCAGCTAATTAACCGACACACTTTCTACGTGCGATGGTCATTTTGATGGCATTTTTCACGAGACGAACAGGTGTGTAGCTTGGACGCAGAACAAAGATAAACGGATAATTTAACCCTTTGAATCTTATGCAATATAACGCCGCGTTAAGTGGTGAGCAACGCTAACCACCCTACCTAAACCATTGTGACATAAACACTTAAATTGAAGTAAGCCGAAAACGCCATGCGTTGGGAATCCGTCTTAAACGCTTTGTTAACTGGCGATATTTTCAATTGCATGAGTACTTTTTATTGCCAGATCTAGATAACGCTCAGCTTCTTCTTGCGAGATTGCAAAATCGGGCAAGTGGGTAGCTTTATTGCGTAATTTCCTTAAGCTATTTATAACTTCAAGACTCTCTGAGCTAAATTTTCCAGTGCTAGCCAGATGATCAAGTATTAGTTTAGGACTAGTTCTTTTAAAAGCTGCGCCTGTTGTTAGTTCACTTTTAACCGCAGCTGTCTCAATCAATGTCCATGCTTCAACAATTGCTGCTCTTGGAGATATTTCAGCTAAACGATAAAGCTGCTCTTTTTGACTTAACTCTTCAGCTGTCGATTCATGAGCTGGGGCTTGAGGCTGTGAAATTTCAGAAGCCTTTTGTTCTGCTTTCTCCAAGCTACGAGTAAAGCTAATTTCTGTCTCACCGTGCTTCAATGCTGTTAGTCGCCCCATCAGGCTTCTAACTTCATTTCGAAACAGATATCCAAGCCACACTATTGCAACAGGCCAAGCCAAAGCTTTTATTATTTCTACGATATGTTCCATACTACCCCTAGCCAGTTAACGCCCAATTAAGGTGCGACAACGCTATAAAATCCAAGCTAAACCATTGCACCGTAAACACAAATTTCAAACCGGAGTAAACTCGCCAAGCGTTAGGAGTCACTCTTAAATTGTTTGTATGGATAATAGGCACTCCAATCGGGTAAGGTGAGACCCAGACTTTAGCTGCAACTAAAGTTCTTCTATTTGGTAGTTCGATTAAATGATGGCTCCTCTATTGAGAGACCGATAACAAGTTCGAACGCCAGATAGAACTCCAAGCACCACACTCGAATAGTCTTCTGGGTCTCGAGCCCGCATTTGCAAGCAAGAGTTAGCTTATTATGAATACAAATACACTTCAAAACATTAATGTCGGCGTTGATACTGGCAAGTCACAATTAGAT
>NZ_JAKJTJ010000009.1:0-4311 GCF_050337905.1 Vibrio clamense
TAGTATAATTGTTCGCATTAAGATGATTATGTGAAAGTTCAAATGAGAAAAATTTATGTAACTGAAGGGGATTCATCCTCTAAAAAAGGCAAAGTAGCTTATCCTAAACTGGTTTTGTGCGAAAAGTGTGTAGGTGAGTACATTGTTATCAGCGAAGGCAAGCGAACTTATGATGCTTGCGTCAAATGTGGTTCTAGTGAATAAGTAATTGCGTCTGTCGAACCCAAAATTCTAGGTTCTACATAACGGTTAAGAACGCTTCTAACAAACAATTTAAGAGTGACTCCTAACGCTTGCCGATTTCACTCCGATTTGAAATTTGTGTTTACGGTGCAATGGTTTAGCTTGGGTGTTATAGCGTTGTCGCACCTTAATTGGGCGTTAGCCGTCATGAGACTTGCCATTATCAAAGTGATAGAATAGTATCACTTTAGTATTCCTTTGGAGCATCCCTCATGAAAGTTGAACTAGTTACGTCCTTGAAACGTCAGGCTACAAAGATCTTAGCAGATCTTCATGATAGCAAAGAGCCTGTGTTGATTACTGAGCATGGGAAACCATCAGCTTATCTGGTTGATGTTGACGACTATGAGTTTATGCAAAATCGTCTTGCTATCCTTGAAGGTATAGCGAGAGGTGAACGAGCAATAGCAAATGGTAAGGTTACTTCTCACTCTAAGGCCAAAGAGAAGATGTCAAAATGGCTGAAGTAATCTGGACTGACCCTGCTTTATTAGATCTCAATGATATTGCCGAATATATAGCTTTAGAAAATATTGTAGCAGCCAAGCTTTTGGTTCAGTCTGTTTTCGATAAAGTGGAACGTTTGGAGATGTTCCCAGAGTCGGGGCGTGTCCCACCTGAACTTGACTATTTAAGCTACCGAGAAGTAGTTGCTAGTCCTTGTCGTGTTTTCTACAAACAAGAAAATGAAAAGGTTTATATTTTGTATGTGATGCGTGAAGAACGTGATTTACGTAAGTTTTTATTGAGCAAGCAGTAGGTATAAATGAGCGGCTAACAAACAATTTAAGAGTGACTCCCAACGCGTGGCGAGTTTACTCCGGTTTGAATTTAGTTTTTACGGTGTAATGGTTTAGTTTGGGTGTTACAGCGTTGTCGCACCTTAATTGGGCGTTAGGGCACAGGGCGAAATGGACAGAATCGTAGAATTAATCAAACAAGATCTAGTTAGAGTTAACGCTTTGAAGTGTGTATCTCAATTGGGTTTACCTCAATGCTATATTGCAGCCGGTTTCGTCCGAAATCTTGTGTGGGATGCATTACATGGTTTTCAAGTGGCGACACCATTGAATGATGCTGATGTTATCTATTTTGCACCTGACGAGCGAGATCCTAATGCATATTTATACTATGAAGCTCAGCTTAAACAGCTAATGCCGGAAATTAACTGGCAAGTTCGAAATCAGGCAATAATGCACAATCGCAATGGTGACTTACCTTACACAAGTTCACTGGATGCTATGAGCTACTGGCCAGAGAAAGAAACGGCAATTGGTATCCGACAAGTTGCTCCCGAAAAGTACGAATGCATATCAGCTTTTGGGTATGAATCATTATTTGNTTACTGTGTCACACATAACCCGAAAAGGTCACAAGAAACGTTTAAAAGTCGTGTAAATTCAAAAGGGTGGTTAGTAAAGTGGTCATCTTTGAGAATAGTGCCCTAACAAACAATTTAAGAGTGACTCCCAACGCGTGGYGRTTTYACTCCGATTTGANNTTTGTGTTTACGGCGCAATGGTTTAGCTTAGGTGTTATAGCGTTGTCGCACCTTAATTGGGCGTTAGTTTGCTACAAAGAATCAAGGAGTTTTGCGTAAGAAATGAAAGTAAATATTAGACCTGCAAGAGAACATGAGCTGGAGTTTATCCATGCCTTGGTTATCTCAAATGACGAATGGACTAAGTTTAATGGTCCATATTTTCCATATTCACACCCATCCTTAGAACAGTTTAAACACTCTTCATTTCAGCGTCTTTTATCGGGTTTAGACTCTCAATTGATTACAGTCGATGATATTCCAGTTGGAATGGTTAGTTGTTACTGGGAATGTGAAGAAACTCGTTGGCTTGAAGCTGGTGTTATTATTTACGATAAAGAGTATTGGGGTAAAGGCATTGCTGCGTTAGCGATCCCGTTATGGGTGTCGTATCTGTTCGAAAGTAAGGAAATTGAAAGGGTTGGTTTTACTACTTGGTCGGGTAATCCTCGAATGATGTCATTAGCTTTGAAGTTGGGTTTTCAGCAAGAAGCTAGGCTGCGAAAAGTTCGCTATTACAATGGTGAGTATTATGATTCAGTCAAGTATGGGGTGTTGCGCACGGAGTGGTTAGAACGCAACTAACAAACAATTTAAGAGTGACTCCTAACGCTTGCCGATTTTACTTCGATTTGAATTTTGTGTTTACGGTGCAATGGTTTAGTTTGGGTGTTATAGCGTTGTCGCACCTTAATTGGGCGTTATAAATCAAAGGTGAGTCTTGAAACTATATAAATATTTACATCCAGACCGTATTGATGTTTTGAAAAATAGAGCTATTCGCTTTTCTCCACCTAATGCGTTCAATGACCCGTTTGAGTTTAAGCCAGTCATTAGTGGTTTAGCATCTGACTCGTACATAGACGCTTACATGAAAGAAAACTTAGATAGTATGGTCGAGTCTGAGTTGTCTAAATTACCTGAACATATTCGGAGTCAAATTCCAAATTCGAAATTTCAAGAGCTTGTAAAGCTATACGTTAAGAACAACTCTGAAGTCTTTAACGCTGTTATGAATAAGGCAAAAGAACATGTCTCAGCGGCTTTAACAGAAACATCAAATGAACAAATTGGTGTATTGAGCTTGACTGAAAAAGCTGACAATTTACTTATGTGGTCTCACTATGCTGAATCGCACAGTGGTTATTGTATAGGGTTTAAGTCAAACCATTCATTCTTCAATAAAAAACGTTCGAAAAAGGATGAGTTTTATCATTTGAGAAAGGTCGAATACTTACCTCACAGACCATCAAAGGCGATGGTTGATATGAATGGAACGGATATGTTCCTATTAAAATCAAACATCTGGGAGTATGAGCAAGAGTGGCGTATGTGTGCAGTTCTATCTGACGCAGATACGATTATTAATGAAATTGACCCTCCCGTTCATTTGTTTAACTTTCCGGCAGACTTAGTTGACGAAGTAATCATAGGTGTTAATGCAAAAGCTTCGTTAACCGAAAGCATACTGAGAACTATTGCAGATAATGTTGAGCTTAGTCATGTTAAGGTTAAGCAGGCTAGTGTTTCCGAAACCGAATATGCGCTGAGTTTTAATGATTTATAACAAAGCGTTTAAGACAGATTCCCAACGCATGGCATTTTGCATTCCATCGTTGGGTTTTGTGTTTACGGTGGTATGGTTAAGTTTCGTGGTGGCGTTGCTCACTACTTAACGCGGCGTTATAGCGCACGACCAATTTGAGTCAGATTTTCATGTTTTAGTGTTCATTGTCGCTTTCATAATGCATAGACTGAACGTGATAAATCATTAAAATATAAGTTAAATCAATTAATAGAAGTCATAACTAATGTCATGTCCTCCTTGCCCAAATTGCCAATCTGAATTTGTTTATCAAGATCAAACACATCTTGTTTGTCCCGAATGTGCCTATGAATGGAACCCAGTTGAAGAGGCTGAAAATCAATTCACAGTTCATGATGTTAATGGAAATCAGTTGGAGCAAGGCGATAAAATCACATTGGTGAAAGATCTCAAAGTTAAAGGTAGTTCTCAGAACCTTAAAATTGGCACAAAAGGTGTAATAAAGCGGGTTGTGGAAGGTAAGGATCATCAATTGGACTGTAAGCTTGATGGTGCTGGCGAAATGTTTGTAACGGCAAAATACGTTAAGAAAGCGTAAGTCACTGCCCTTGAATCAGCGCTCTAACAAAGCATTTAAGAGGGATTCTCAACGCTTGGCATTTTTGCTTCTACTTCAAATTTAGTGTTTACGGTACAATGCTTTAGGTTGGGTGGCGGCGTTGTTCACCCCTTAATGCGGCGTTAGGCTAAAATCGAATAATTAGAATAAGGTATCTATATGATTGATTTCAAAAATTCATCAGTATTCAAACTCAAACCCATTGATATTTCTGATGCTAGAGAAGATTTTCAAAAATTTCTGATTGATGGTGAAAGTATTCTTGCAGCATTTAAGACAGTACGTGACCAAGTTATATTTACAAATAAGCGCGTAATTGCTGCAAATGTTCAAGGCATCACTGGTTCAAAGGTTGACTATACG
>NZ_JAKJTJ010000010.1:0-7089 GCF_050337905.1 Vibrio clamense
ACCAATAACCGTGTTACCCGAACGCTCAAAACCATCTTTAGCATCCGCAAAGTTTTCATTGTCTTGATAGAAAAATGGAAATGTACTGACCCAGTTATTTTGATGCCCTTGATTCCCTGCCATCATAAACACCGCGCCAGAACCAATTGAGCAGTAACTTCCGATAATTAACTTATCAATATCAGTTCTATCCGGTAGCAAGTAACGAGCACANTCATCGAAACTATGATTATGATAATAACCAGAATAGTARCTGTGYTCACCCACAATGATGTTTGGGTTCGTAACTTGTTCTTTCAATGATTTACCCACAAAAGGGCTTTCAAAATAGTTGTTCAACTTGATTCCTCTTGGAAGCTTATAACGCCCAATTAAGTAGCTGACAACGCTACCAATACACTCAAACTTACCACCTAAATCACTGAAGCTAAACCGAGTTGAAAATGCCAAGCGTTGGCAGTCTGCTTAAATTGCTTGTTATGTATCTATCGGAAGCATACAAATTACTGATTTTACGTAAATAATCCTTACATATAGCTTTGGTTTCTTATTGCTCTATGTCTTAATTATCGTTTAGTGTCGTTCTTTAAATTCGCCTATATATGAGTACTAAAGAATGCATTTATCTATGTTTATTGAGCTGAGTTCTGTATTAAGCATGTTACTGATAGTAGTTGCATCTTATCTTGTTTTTTCATCAGAAAAAGAGCCTTCCGTAAAGTTTGAAAAAGTCAGTAAAACTTCATTTTACTTGTCTATTTTTGTATCAGCGGGGTGGGTTATTTACTGGCTTTCTCATATCGAGAGTATAAAACAAGTTGGGTTCATTTTAGCTTACCCAAGCCAATTGTTACTTTTTGCATCGGTTCTTAGGGTTCTGTCAATATTAAGCAACCACTTTGCTAAAGTCTCCGATACATAACGCCCAATTAAGGTGCGACAACGCTATAAAACCTAAGCTAAACCATTGCACCGTAAACAAAAATTTCAAATCGGAGTAAAATCGGCAAGCGTTAGGAGTCACTCTTAAATTGTTTGTTAGAGCGCTGATTCAAGGGCAAGTGACTTACGCTTTCTTAACGTATTTTGCCGTTACAAACATTTCGCCAGCACCATCAAGCTTACAGTCCAATTGATGATCCTTACCTTCCACAATCCGCTTTATTACACCTTTTGTGCCAATTTTAAGGTTCTGAGAACTACCTTTAACTTTGAGATCTTTCACCAATGTGATTTTATCGCCTTGCTCCAACTGATTTCCATTAACATCATGAACTGTGAATTGATTTTCAGCCTCTTCAACTGGGTTCCATTCATAGGCACATTCGGGACAAACAAGATGTGTTTGATCTTGATAAACAAATTCAGATTGGCAATTTGGGCAAGGAGGAAATGACATTAGTTATGACTTCTATTAATTGATTTAACTTATATTTTAATGATTTATCACGTTCAGTCTATGCATTATGAAAGCGACAATGAACACTAAAACATGAAAATCTGACTCAAATTGGTCGTGCGCTATAACGCCGCGTTAAGTGGTGAGCAACGCCAACCACCAAACCTAAACCATTGTGCCGTAAACACTAAAGCTAAATCAAACCGAAAATGCCAAGCGTTGGGAATCCGTCTTAAACGCTTTGTTATAGCTCAAGCGTAAACGTATTGCTCCACTCTCTTACCCCGGTCATCAACTGTAATAGCTTTAACATATATCTGGTGATTTTTAGCCATGTAGACTTGAAGATAAAACTCTTTAAGGCGATCTAAAGAAACATTGTGACTAGCTGCATGTTTTGGAAGCCATTCTCGGTAGTAACCTATTGATTTTCTTATTCTCGGAGTAAACCGAAACAACTCTTCAGTACGTACTGGAACCCAAGAAACCTGAACTGGCTTACCTTTGTTCAGGCGAGCTAAAGTATATAAATCTTCAAACACAAATGCGTCATCAATATAGTTGCACCCACCAACAAATGAGTGAGTAAAGTTGTGAGCCATTGATTTAATTAATTTATACTTCATGTTTCCCCTGAGCTATAACGCCGCGTTAAGTGGTGAGCAACGCATACCACCTTACTTAAACCATTGTGCTGTAAACACTTAAGCTGAATCAAACCGAAAATGCCAAGCGTTGCGAATCCGTCTTAAACGCTTTGTTATATTGCCCGCACGACAGAGCCAAGTTTAGCGCCAAGGTGCTGAATTGGTTACAAATCTACTGGCTTTGAACTCAGAAGTAAAACGGATAGTTCGAAACTCAATCATAGACAACAAAACGCACTTGGCTAAGAAACGAAATGAGCTGAAATTAGAGCCATTCGATTAGCTAGAATGACAAAGAATTCGAGCGAGAAACCTGACGGCAAAGTGCGCTGAAACCACGATTTTCATTTTAGCTTCCACGAAAAAGAAGCCGAGCAAAATGAACTTGAGCCAGCGAAACTTACTAACGAGGAGACTTGCGTGACGTTGCTGCTAATTAACCGACACACTTTCTACGTGCGATGGTCATTTTGATGGCAACTTTCACGAGACGAACAGGTGTGCAGATCAAACGCAGAACAAAGATAAACGGATAGTTTAACCCCTTGAATCTTATGCAATATAACGCCCAATTAAGTTGCAGACCAACGCAAACTTGAACTTAAAGCAACGCACCGATTACACCTAAACCTATTGGAGTTGAAAATGCCGCGCGTTGGCTGTCAGCTTAAATTGTTTGTTATGTTCTTCCACTTAATGATTTAACCTTTATTACTTTATTGTAGGACTTCCTTTTATGCATAATAATCATCCCGAAGAAAAGTATAAAAGACTCTCGCCATCCTGTATGTTCTAAGTAAGCATCTATAGAGTCAAAATCCTTTTTAAGTGCATTCCAGACTTCTGGTGACTTTTCGATAATATTTTTCATCCTAGCTTTAAAGTGATCTTTATCAAACGACTGATCTGTTGCATCATGTGCGCATTTGTTTCTCAGTTTCCTGAGCTGTTGATATACATCATGTTCATTTTTAGTAATAACACCTGAACGATATGCCAAAATGACTTTTAGCTCAAAGTCAGCACGATGTAATAACTCATCATTTCTTTCGATTTTTTCCAATAACCTCAGCTCAAGATGCTTCACTAACTCATTTTCAACGAGAGCTGCCGTAATTAAAACTAAAGCTCTATCGCTTTCAGCTTTTAATTGTTCAATTATTGGAATCAGTTCATCAAAGTAACTCATAATAAAACTCTGTTAATTAATAAAAAGTATGCAAACTCAGAAACATAACGCCCAATTAAGGTGCGACAACGCTATGACACCTAACCTAAACCATTGCACCGTAAACACAAATTTCAAACCGGAGTGAAATCGTCAAGCGTTAGGAGTCACTCTTAAATTGTTTGTTATGCGTATTTTCCGATAATACTCAAGAGATCTTCTACAGTATGTGCGGTGTGATCAGGCTGAAATTCCCATTGCTCTGGCTCAGAACGACTGTAACCCGCAGCAACGGCAATTACCTTAGTTTTACCACCAAGAGCATTTTCTAAATTTCGGGCAAACTTAGTATCTGCTTCGTGGTCGCCGATATACATGAGAAGTTCGCTATCTGTGTGACCAAATATTGACTCAACACACTTAATACCACCAAAGGCATGAGGCTTTTGATTACCATTTGACACATCATCATAGCCGACAATTGCCTTAAATGGAGCATCTATACCATTGCTTTTCAATACACTGCGAATATTGTTTTGTGAGTTCTGAGAGCAAATACCATGAGGTAGTAGAGAAAATTTATCGACCACTGTCTTGATACCATCAAACAATGCTACCTCTGTTTTATTTTTCTCTTGATGCTCAGCCCACAAACTTCCAGCTATAATCATTTCGTCATGAGTTAAGCCATAATAATCAACGTAAAGCTCTTGCCAATTTTTAGCGCCATGATTCGCTTCATGGTACGAATCCTCATCGTGTAAATACTTCGGTAAATGCTCACCCGTTAAGCGTGGCGCAACGATAGATAGAATAGATTTTGTGATATCAATATTTTTAGGCACGGAATTTACAAGAGTTCCATCATAATCCCACAGTATTGCATCTAATTTCATTATTACCTCTATATTCTGAATCACGTTTAAGCATACAATTTACGCTAATTTTTCGCATACGCATAACGCCCAATTAAGGTGCGACAACGCTATAACACCCAAGCTAAACCATTGCACCATAAACACTAAATTCAAATCGGAGTGAAACCGGCAAGCGTTAGGAGTCACTCTTAAATTGTTTGTTAGCTGCCTGTCGATGTTGTCAGGTTAGTAATGATATCTGCACGAAATAATAGTAATCACTCCATCATCAATCGCATAAACAAGACGATTTGAATCATCAATTCGGCGAGACCAAAAACCTGTTAAATTTTCCTTTAATGGCTCCGGTTTACCGATACCATCAAAAGGCGAACGCTTAACATCATTAATGAGCTTGTTAATTCGCTTGAGCGTTTTTTTGTCCTGCCCCTGCCAATAAACATAACTATCCCAAGCCTCATCGGTCCAAGCTAATAGACGATTACTCATCGAAAATATCTCGCTGTATTACTTTACCCGCTTTGTATTGAGCAATAGATTTATTTAAATGCTCTGCATTAGCAGGAGAGCGCATTAAATAAATGGTTTCCATTAAGCTATTGTAATAATCCAGCGACATTACTACCGCATCTTCAGAATCTCTACGAGTGATTACTGTTGCATCCGCATCATTAACTACACCATCAAGAACGGCTTTCAAACCATTTCTAGCTTCTGTGAAAGAGACAATTCTCATAACGACCTCACATGTTCAATTTAAAGTACAAGTATAAATCAATATTGTGAGTTGTACAACAAATGGGACATCGGACTGCATATACAGCTAACGCCCAATTAAGGTGCGACAACGCTATAACACCCAAGCTAAACCATTGCACCGTAAACACAAATTTTAAATCGGAGTGAAATCGGCAAGCGTTGGGGGTCACTCTTAAATTGTTTGTTAGCTGAATTTCTCAAACGGCATTAGAAGACCATTTCGTTCGTTTAATAAAGCAACACGCTCTTCATTTGAAACAAGGTTTAAAATAAGCGATATTTCTATGAACCTTGTATGAGCCTCTCTAAAAATTTCAGACTCAAAACAACGTTCAATCCAATATAGCTCTTCACCACTTATGCTGTGAAATACTTCCAAAGGCATATAGTCGCAGTGGTCAGGGTTAGCAAAGTCTGATGTTTGTTCTATACCAAATGGACCGATATTATTACCGAAAAGCCACGGTAAAAGGTACACATTAGATAACATCGTTGCTGCTAATTCATACGTTGCCTTTTCTGTATTACCTAAACGATGAGATAAAATTGAGCGACATAGCATTTGGATTGGTTCGCCAATATCATCTGGAAATTGGGCGTCATACCACTCCATGTACTCTTTTGCTTTTTTCAAATCATCAAGTACAAGCAACAGCGGAAATATTAAATACCTTTTCCCGTAACCGTCCGAGATAGCACCATACTCTCTAAGCTCACGATTAAGCCCAGATTTGTAGTTTGAGATTTTAGCTCGAATTTTCTTTTCTGTATCAGGAACTGTAAACATATTCAAATCTCATTCTATTCAGCTAACGCCCAATTAAGGTGCGATAACGCTATAACACCCAAGCTNAACCATTGCRCCGTAAACACNAANTTCAAAYCRGAGTGAAATCGGCAAGCGTTRGGAGTCACTCTTAAATTGTTTGTTAGACGCGTGTTTCAGACCACACTGCAAACTCGTTACCACTTGGCTCAACGAAATGAAAACGGCAACCCCCGGGGAAATCGAAAATTGGTCGAACAACCGCACCACCATGTTTTAGTACTTTACTCTCAGTTGCCGATATATCCGCACTATAAAAAACTAAAAGTGCACCGCCAGTTGATGTTTGACTACAAGCATCAGACTTAAAAAATCCACCATCTAAACCTTGATTCGAAAATGCCGCATATTCAGGACCATAATCAACAAATGACCAATCAAAGACAGAGCTGAAAAAAGCTTTCGTTGCAGCTAGATCCTTTGCTCCAAATTCAACGTAATTTAGCTTTTCATGTACATTCATATATTACTCCATTAATACTTGTGATCGAGAAAGCGACTAACGCCCAATTAAGGTGCGACAACGCTATAACACCCAAGCTAAACCATTGCACCGTAAACACAAATTTCAAATCAGAGTAAAATCGGCAAGCGTTAGGAGTCACTCTTAAATTGTTTGTTAGTTTCGAACTTCAAACTTTTCGTCCTACACCCCTTGAGGCAATTGACAAACCCGTTCAGTCAACTGACCTAATATTGAAAAGTGTACATCCACATCACATGGTTCAATATTGTCAAAGCTATATTCTCCACCTAAAGCACAAGGCTTAATTAAGCTATAAATCTCACCAGATTTAAGCTTCTTTCCACTTTGAATAAGATCACCCACCATAGCTACCGCAAGATAGTTAACAACAAACTCTTTATTTGATAAAAGAGAACTAAACTCATCATAACTACTTGCTACAACGTCCAATGTCGGTGAACCTGTATCTAAAAACGAAATTGACCCATCATCAATATCTTGAACAAAAGCATCGCCACTGGAGCTTATTAAGATTGGTAACTTTCTCTCGCCGATCAGCCATATCCAGCTCGATAGCAACTTTTCTCTTTCAACATGAGAGAAGTCCACTGTTAAATCGTTTAAAGTCATTATTACCTCATAGAAACTAACGCCCAATTAAGGTGTGAGCCACGCTACAACTACACTCAATTTGGACGCCGTAAACACTGAACTAGACCCAAACCCAAAATGCCAAGCGTGGGGAATCACTCTTAAATTGTTTGTTAGCACTACTTTTCACGGTTAGGTACTATTGGTCCTCTTCGACCTGGGGAGTCTTTGACTGGTGTTGGTCTTGGGACTGTTCCTGGTTTTTGGGCATCAAGCTGTCGCACACTATTTCCTTTTTCTGTTCTTCATGTAATGGTAAAAAAGCTATGTCGAGCAAAGCCGGCATAGACAACAT
>NZ_JAKJTJ010000011.1:0-2669 GCF_050337905.1 Vibrio clamense
TCTAAGCCAAGTGCGTTTTGTTGTTTATGATTGAGTTTCGAACTATCCGTTTTACATCTGAGTTCAAAGCCAGTAGATTTGTAACCAATTCAGCACCTTGGCGCTAAACTTGGCTCTGTCGTGCGGGCAATATAACAAAGCATTTAAGAGGGATTCTCAACGCTTGGCATTTTTGCATCTACTTCAAATTTAGTGTTTACGGTACAATACTTTAGGTCGGGTGGAGGCGTTGTTCACCCCTTAATGCGGCGTTATGTGGTAGTCAGGTAAGTCTCTAATTTAGCTTGGTTTTCCATTGGTTTTCATGTGTGAAATTCCTTGTTTTGTTCTTTTGATTTGTCTTATGTTGTTTGAATAATAAGTGAGTTGAATTGCCGAATTTAATTTTGAGTAAATAAAAATTAGCGGATAATCGGATAGAAAGTTGAACATAAAAGTAACGTCAACGTTTAGTATATCTGTCATTAAGTTGAGCTCCATGAGGTCTCCCTGTTTGTTTATATCTAATGGGTATGTTAAACCTCAGATAGTTGCTATCAGTTTCACACTGTGAAACCTTCGCAGAGTCAAACCACATAACAAACAATTCAACCTGACTTGCAACGCGTGGCATTTTTACTTCTAATCAGGTTTAGTGGTTACGGTGCAATGCAGAACCATCGTATTGCGTTGCTGCGCAAGTTAATTGGGCGTTAAATGCCCGAGTACCCCACGTTTAGTAGACACTTTACTAAGTTAGATCTAGGGTCTAATTGAGAGGTGATTTATGGCTAAACATCGTAATCCAGCGTACACCGAAGAATTCCGCAAAGAAGCAGTTCGTCTGTCCGAGCTTCCAGGTCGCACAGCCGCATCCGTTGCGAAAGAGTTGGGCGTCAGCGCCCAACAGATTGCTAACTGGAAGCGTCAATTTAACCGCTTGTCTGATAAACAGTTTAACACCTTAGAAGGTGTTGATTATTCCAAGAAAGAATCCGAAGAACTGCGAGCGCTAAAGCGCGAAAACAAACGACTTAAAGATGAAATGGAATTCCTAAAGAAGGTCTCGGCGTACTTCGCGAAGCAGCAAGAGTGAAGTACGAGTTCATCGAAAGTTATGTGGGTGAGTATGCCGTTGTTCTGATGTGTTGTGCATTAGGTGTGTCCCCGAGTGGTTACTACAAATGGTTAGGTCGCTCGCTTAGCGAGCGAGCAAAGCGTCGAAGCCGCTTTGAACAGCTAGTTATGTGTACCTTTGCCGAGTATCGGGCTAGGTATGGTTCAGTTCGCTTAGCTGAAGAGTTAAACAAAGCAGGCTATGCCTGCAGTGTGAACTATATTGCTGATATTATGACGAAAAAGGGTATTAAGGCTCGCAATGGAAAAGGGTTTAAATACAGTAAAGATGTCGCGGCGATGACGAATGTCGCCGATAATTTATTGCGTAGAGACTTTGAAGCCGAGAGTCCTAATCAGAAGTGGGTCACCGACATCACCTATATCTGGGTAAAGAGCCGTTGGCTCTACCTTGCGACAGTGTTAGACCTTCACTCGAGACGCATTGTGGGTTGGTCATTAGACACCAACATGACAGAGCTGCTCATCACCAACGCTTTGAAAATGGCGTTTAAGTCACGCAAGCCGCCGAGAGGCGTCTTAGTTCACTCAGACCGTGGTGTACAATACAGAGCTTATAAGTATCAGGACTTCATGCGAAAGCATGGAGGCGTGCCGAGCATGAGCCGTCAGGGTAACTGTTGGGACAATGCGGTAATGGAGTCGTTCTTCAGTCGACTGAAAGTCGAATTGATTTACGCAGAAGATTATCAAACTATCGAAGAAGCCCGAATGGGGATCTTCGAATATATCGAAGTGTTCTACAATCGAAAAAGAAGACACTCAGCGTTGGGGCATGTCAGTCCCGTTGAGTACGAAAGTATGTAGTTATGTACTGTCTACTTTTTGTGGGGTACACCAATGCCTAGGGGAATATTATGACTTGGAGTTTTGACCAAGATAAAAATGTAGCAGCATTGATAACGAAACAAGTAGTAGAACAAGGATTGCCCATTTTACAAGTGATCCATTATTCAGATGATCACTCTTGGGCTTTCATGTGTGGTACTACTAGTAATGCTTCAGATACGTTGGTTGTAAGCATGGAACAAGCAGTGTCCTTTGATGCTTCACTTTATGAGATAGCTACTATGCCTCCTGGCTGTATAGCTAGTCGAAATAGCGTAGAAGAAGCTTGGGTGTGCGAAAGGGTGGACGGCATTTAACAAATTGTTCAAGAGGGATTCTCAACGCGTGGTATTTTTACTATGCGTTCGTTTTAGTGTTTAAGGTGGCATGCGGTAGCTTATTTATTGCGTTGTTCACCCCTTAACAAGGCGTTATGTTGCCCCGATAAATTTGGAAATCTAGAGTTTGAAAATGATAAGAAAGTACAATTCACATGACTTAGATTCGGTTCTTGAAATCTGGCTTGAAGCCTCTGTTAAAGCGCATGATTTCGTCCCAGCTGACTTCTGGGGATCTCAAGTTGAGAGCATGCGTAATATTTATATTCCTGCATCAGAAGTTTTCGTTTATGAAATCGAGTCGAAAACAGTTGGTTTTTATGCACTGTATGAAAATACTTTGGCAGCTATATTCGTATTTCCTGAATTTCAGGGTAAAGGCATTGG
>NZ_JAKJTJ010000012.1:0-1202 GCF_050337905.1 Vibrio clamense
TTAATGGTGATGGTGACCACATGCTCGGTCCCATCGGTGGCACTGACGGTGTAAATCTCGGTGACACTTTCACCCTCGTCCAGATATTGCACCGCGTTGTTGTCGACGGTGTAGGTCCAGTCGCCATCGGCGTCAATCACTAAGCTGCCGAGCGCCGCCGCATTGGTCGAGCCTGTCGGTGTGAACACCCCGTTCGGGTTAAACTCAGGGTTATCATTGGCGTCCACGTCAGTGATGGTCAAGCTGCCTTCGCTGACCAAGGTCTCCGCCAGCGTCACGCCCACATCTTCGGTCACGCTGCCTTCATCGCTGTCGCCTTCGCCCACAGTGATCTCAGACGGATCTTCCGCGCCATTAATGGTGATGGTGACCACATGCTCGGTCCCATCGGTGGCACTGACGGTGTAAATTTCGGTGACGCTTTCACCCTCATCCAAATACTGCACCGCGTTGTTGTCCACGGTGTAAGTCCAGTCGCCATCGGCGTCAATCACTAAGCTGCCGAGCGCCGCCGCATTGGTCGAGCCTGTCGGTGTAAACACCCCATTCGGGTTGAACTCCGGATTGTCATTGACGTCCACATCGCTGATGGTCAAACTGCCTTCACTGACCAAGGTGTCGGCCAGCGTCACGTCCACGTCTTCGGTCACGCTGCCTTCATCGCTGTCCCCTTCACCCACGGTGATCTCGGACGGATCTTCCGCGCCATTAATGGTGATGGTGACCACATGCTCGGTCCCATCGGTGGCACTGACGGTGTAAATCTCGGTGACACTTTCACCCTCGTCCAGATATTGCACCGCGTTGTTGTCGACGGTGTAGGTCCAGTCGCCATCGGCGTCAATCACTAAGCTGCCGAGCGCCGCCGCATTGGTGGAGCCTGTCGGTGTGAACACCCCATTCGGGTTGAACTCAGGGTTATCATTGGCGTCCACATCGCTGATGGTCAAGCTGCCTTCGCTGACTAAGGTGTCGGCCAGCGTGACGTCCACATCTTCGGTGACGCTGCCTTCATCGCTGTCGCCTTCGCCCACGGTGATCTCAGACGGGTCTTCCGCGCCATTAATAGTGATGGTGACCACATGCTCGGTCCCATCGGTGGCACTGACGGTGTAAATTTCGGTGACGGTTTCACCTTCGTCCAGATATTGCACCGCGTTGTTGTCGACGGTGTAGGTCCAGTCGCCATCGGCGTCGATCAC
>NZ_JAKJTJ010000013.1:0-3174 GCF_050337905.1 Vibrio clamense
TTAAAAGCTTAAGGGCTAATCCAATTTCGCTCGCCGCTACTTTCGGAATCTCGGTTGATTTCTCTTCCTTCGGGTACTTAGATGTTTCAGTTCCCCGAGTTCGCCTCGTTACGCTATGTATTCACGTAACGATACTAGCTTATGCTAGTGGGTTTCCCCATTCGGAAATCCCAGACTCAAAAGACTTTTACTGTCTAATCTGGGCTTATCGCAAGTTAATACGTCCTTCATCGCCTCTGACTGCCAAGGCATCCACCGTGTACGCTTAGTCACTTAACCATACAACCCGAAAGGGTCTTATGTATGGCACAAATTTGCTTTCACTTTTGAAAAGTGAAGACAAAAAGCAACCAAGGTTTTTGGTTGTCATCAAGAAGGGTTAATTCTTGATAACTGTTTGCCGGACTCAATGCTTTTCTGTCTCCGCTTTTTAGAAAAAAGCAGAAGCAAAAAAGTCGATACTTTTTATTTTCCTTTTTTGAAAAGGAAAAACAAAAAGCCAAGACACTTGAATGTGTTTGTGTGTTTATCTCGTTCTTATTAACTAAGAAAAGATAAACATTGAGAACTTTTAAATTTGATTAACTTAATTACAGCCTGRGCCGTTTTGTTTTACTTTTTAAAAGTAAAAATAATTAAGCTAATCAGTCAGCTTTCCAAATTGTTAAAGAGCATGTATTTCATTATCTAAAGATAATGTAACCATTTCTAAGGACACTAAATAAAGGAATGTACTTAAAGATGGTGGAGCTATGCGGGATCGAACCGCAGACCTCTTCGCTGCCAGCGAAGCGCTCTCCCAGCTGAGCTATAGCCCCATCTGGTAAAGTAAAATCCTTTTTTACTCTAAAATAAACCTAATCAATCTGTGTGGGTACTCATCGTGAAAATCTTCGTATATAAGGAGGTGATCCAGCCCCAGGTTCCCCTAGGGCTACCTTGTTACGACTTCACCCCAGTCATGAACCACAAAGTGGTGAGCGTCCTCCCCGAAAGGTTAAACTACCCACTTCTTTTGCAGCCCACTCCCATGGTGTGACGGGCGGTGTGTACAAGGCCCGGGAACGTATTCACCGTAGCATTCTGATCTACGATTACTAGCGATTCCGACTTCATGGAGTCGAGTTGCAGACTCCAATCCGGACTACGACGCACTTTTTGGGATTCGCTCACTATCGCTAGCTTGCTGCCCTCTGTATGCGCCATTGTAGCACGTGTGTAGCCCTACTCGTAAGGGCCATGATGACTTGACGTCGTCCCCACCTTCCTCCGGTTTATCACCGGCAGTCTCCCTGGAGTTCCCGACATTACTCGCTGGCAAACAAGGATAAGGGTTGCGCTCGTTGCGGGACTTAACCCAACATTTCACAACACGAGCTGACGACAGCCATGCAGCACCTGTCTCAGAGTTCCCGAAGGCACACCTGCGTCTCCGCTGGCTTCTCTGGATGTCAAGAGTAGGTAAGGTTCTTCGCGTTGCATCGAATTAAACCACATGCTCCACCGCTTGTGCGGGCCCCCGTCAATTCATTTGAGTTTTAATCTTGCGACCGTACTCCCCAGGCGGTCTACTTAACGCGTTAGCTCCGAAAGCCACGGCTCAAGGCCACAACCTCCAAGTAGACATCGTTTACGGCGTGGACTACCAGGGTATCTAATCCTGTTTGCTCCCCACGCTTTCGCATCTGAGTGTCAGTATCTGTCCAGGGGGCCGCCTTCGCCACTGGTATTCCTTCAGATCTCTACGCATTTCACCGCTACACCTGAAATTCTACCCCCCTCTACAGTACTCTAGTCCGCCAGTTTCAAATGCAGTTCCGAGGTTGAGCCCCGGGCTTTCACATCTGACTTAACGAACCACCTGCATGCGCTTTACGCCCAGTAATTCCGATTAACGCTCGCACCCTCCGTATTACCGCGGCTGCTGGCACGGAGTTAGCCGGTGCTTCTTCTGTCGCTAACGTCAAATGATGCTGCTATTAACAACACCACCTTCCTCACGACTGAAAGTACTTTACAACCCGAAGGCCTTCTTCATACACGCGGCATGGCTGCATCAGGCTTGCGCCCATTGTGCAATATTCCCCACTGCTGCCTCCCGTAGGAGTCTGGACCGTGTCTCAGTTCCAGTGTGGCTGATCATCCTCTCAGACCAGCTAGGGATCGTCGCCTTGGTGAGCCATTACCTCACCAACTAGCTAATCCCACCTAGGCATATCCTGACGCGAGAGGCCCGAAGGTCCCCCTCTTTGGCCCGAAGGCATTATGCGGTATTAGCCATCGTTTCCAATGGTTATCCCCCACATCAGGGCAATTTCCTAGGCATTACTCACCCGTCCGCCGCTCGTCAGCGAAGTAGCAAGCTACTTCCTGTTACCGCTCGACTTGCATGTGTTAGGCCTGCCGCCAGCGTTCAATCTGAGCCATGATCAAACTCTTCAATTAAAGTTTTTTGCATCCTAAGATGCGGCTCAATGAATACTGACTTCAAAACTACTATGTAATTTTAAAGCTATTATCATTCCAACAGAATGATAATGAATTGACTGTGCCAAGTTCTAAGAACTTGTATTGGTCACTCAGTTCATTGATATCTTTTGCTTCGACAAAGCGAAACTAGTGATTATCATCAACGAGTGCCCACACAGATTGATAGGTCTAAATTGTTAAAGAGCTTTGCTTTCAGTGCCTTAGCACCTAAGCAGGAGGCGTATAATACGCTTTCTACTTTGAAAGTCAACATAATATTCTAAGTAATCACTTAAAAAACTATGTTGACTCATCTCAGCGAGATAAGTCGAACTTTTTGTCTTCACTTTTTAAAAAAGTGAAAATAAATAGGAGCCTGGCGATGTCCTACTCTCACATGGGGAAACCCCACACTACCATCGGCGCTACTGCGTTTCACTTCTGAGTTCGGCATGGGATCAGGTGGGTCCGCAACGCTATGGTCGCCAAGCAAATTCTTAAAATTCGGAAAGCTGTTTTCGTTCTCTAAACTCATTCAAGTTTGTCTGTATATATCGAGTCCATCAAAACCCCTTGGGTGTTGTATGGTTAAGCCTCACGGGCAATTAGTACAGGTTAGCTCAATGCCTCGCAGCACTTACACACCCTGCCTATCAACGTTCTAGTCTTGAACAACCCTTTAGGGCACTTATAGTGCCAGGGAAG
>NZ_JAKJTJ010000014.1:0-1385 GCF_050337905.1 Vibrio clamense
CAACCGGATCGCGTGTTGACGCAAGATGACTTGGATAACGGTATCACGTACCAATACCCGGTACCAGCGGACGGTGAGTCACTGACCGTGACGGCAACTATTACTGATCCGTCAGGTAACACTTCGCCACAAGCCAGCGACAGCGTAACCGTTGGCGATACCACGTCGCCAGACGCCCCAACCGTGGTGATCACCGAAGACACCAACAATGACGGCACATTAACCAACAGCGAAATCGACGGCTTAGTCGATGTCCTTGTGACGCCGCCAGCCAATGCCAACGTGGGCGATACCTTAACCGTGTCGGGTCAACCGGAACGCGTGCTGACGCAAGGCGACTTAGAGAATGGCGTAAGCTATCAATATCCCGTCCCAGCGGATGGCGAATCACTGACCGTGACGGCCACCGTGACAGACCCATCGGACAATACCTCGCCACAAGCCAGCGACAGCGTGACCGTCGGCGATACCACGCCGCCAGACGCCCCAACGGTGGTGATCACTGAAGACACCAACAATGACGGCACGTTAGCCAACAGCGAAATCGATGGTTTGGTCGATGTCCTTGTGACGCCGCCGGCCAATGCCAACGTGGGCGATACCTTAACCGTATCGGGTCAACCGGATCGCGTGTTGACGCCAGGCGACTTGGATAATGGCGTCAGCTATCAATATCCTGTCCCAGCGGATGGCGAGTCACTGACCGTGACGGCCACCGTGACAGACCCATCGGGCAATACCTCGCCACAAGCCAGCGACAGCGTGACCGTCGGCGATACCACAGCGCCAGATGCCCCAACCGTGGTGATCACAGAAGATACCAACAATGACGGCACGTTAGCCAACAGTGAAATCGACGGCTTAGTCGATGTCCTTGTGACGCCACCGGCCAATGCCAACGTGGGCGATACCTTAAGCGTATCGGGTCAACCGGATCGCGTGTTGACGCAAGACGACTTGGATAACGGCATCACCTACCAATACCCGGTACCAGCGGACGGAGAGTCACTGACCGTGACGGCCACCGTGACAGACCCATCGGGCAATACCTCCCCACAAGCAAGCGACAGCGCGATTAAAGTTGGAGATGGTAATGTTTCTATTAATACCAAAGATGGCACGGCCATCGAAGGGGAAGACACGTTAGCGTTCACCATCAGCCGCAGCGCGCCAACGGGCGAAGCGAGTGGCTCAGAGAGTGTGGTGACGTTCAGTTTGAACAGCAGCAGCGAGATTGACGCGGCGGACATTGAGTCCGTGATCATCAATGGTGAGCCGCTCAGCGGCGCGCAAGTGACGGCTCTGTTTGGTGGCGCAGGATATGATGTGACGTTGGCCGACAGCGAGTCGGTGGACGTGGTGATCACGCCAAAAGACGACTCGGT
>NZ_JAKJTJ010000015.1:0-3671 GCF_050337905.1 Vibrio clamense
CAGTAGCTCATAGCATCCAGTGAACTTGTGTAAGGTAAGTCACCATTGCGATTGTGCATTATTGCCTGATTTCGAACTTGCCAGTTAATTTCCGGCATTAGCTGTTTAAGCTGAGCTTCATAGTATAAATATGCATTAGGATCTCGCTCGTCAGGTGCAAAATAGATAACATCAGCATCATTCAATGGTGTCGCCACCTGAAAACCATGTAATGTATCCCACACAAGATTTCGGACGAAACCTGCTGCAATATAGCATTGAGGTAAACCCAGTTGAGATACACACTTCAAAGCGTTAACTCTAACTGGATCTTGTTTGATTAATTCTAYGATTCTGTCCATTTCGCCCTGTGCCCTAACGCCCAATTAAGGTGCGACAACGCTATAANACCTAANCTAAACCATTGCACCGTAAACACAAATTTCAAATCGGAGTAAAATCGRCAAGCGTTAGGAGTCACTCTTAAATTGTTTGTTAGAGCGCTGATTCAAGGGCAAGTGACTTACGCTTTCTTAACGTATTTTGCCGTTACAAACATTTCGCCAGCACCATCAAGCTTACAGTCCAATTGATGATCCTTACCTTCCACAACCCGCTTTATTACACCTTTTGTGCCAATTTTAAGGTTCTGAGAACTACCTTTAACTTTGAGATCTTTCACCAATGTGATTTTATCGCCTTGCTCCAACTGATTTCCATTAACATCATGAACTGTGAATTGATTTTCAGCCTCTTCAACTGGGTTCCATTCATAGGCACATTCGGGACAAACAAGATGTGTTTGATCTTGATAAACAAATTCAGATTGGCAATTTGGGCAAGGAGGAAATGACATTAGTTATGACTTCTATTAATTGATTTAACTTATATTTTAATGATTTATCACGTTCAGTCTATGCATTATGAAAGCGTCAATGAGCACTAAAACATGAAAATCCGACTCAAATTGGTCGTGCGCTATAACGCCCAATTAAGGGGTGAACAACGCCTCCACCCAAACCTAAAGCATTGTGCCATAAACACTAAAACTGAAGTAGAAGCAAAAGTGCCAAGCGTTGAGAATCCCTCTTAAATTGTTTGTTATAAAACAATTTTTCCGTATTGGTAAACATGGTCTGCATACAATTTACCACCGATTTCATAAGCTTCTGGGATAACTTTTTTCAGCGAGAAACCACACTTGGTTAATACTTTCTCTGAACCAATGTTGCCCTCAGTTACGACTGCGTTAAACGTTTGGATACCTTGCTCTTCGCATGCCCACTTAATCAGAGATTTTAGAGATTCAGTACCGTAACCAAGACCATGGTATTTAGGTTGAATAAGAAAACCAACTTCGGCTGCGCCATCACGCATACGAAAACCAGTGACGCCGATTTTTTCACCAGTTTCATTTACAGTAATGGTTAAGCACAACCAATGCTCAGAAACCTTATTCCACTCAGGGAGTCGAGAATTAAAATTGTCCTTAATTTCCTTAGGTGATGGTTCATCAAAACAGAACTTTATTACCGCAGGATCTCGATTTAAAGATTGGTTTAAATCCCAGTCTTTCACTGTGATTTGAGTCATTCCGAGTCTATCCGTTACTATTTTCAAATGCAGAACTCTCCTTGTTTTATAACGCCGCGTTAAGTGGTGAACAGCGCTACCACTGCACTCAAGACATTATGCCATAAACTCTGATGCATATCTTTAAACTGAAGCCGCCAAGCGTTGTGAATCCGTCTTAAACGCTTTGTTATATGCAAACTCCCACCTCAAATGCAGAGCTAATTTCACTATTGATGATAGACTCAATCAATAACCTCCTAATTCAAAGTAAACACCATGAAAGACTGCAACCAATGTGGAAAATGCTGCATCAAATATGGCGATGGTGATTTAGCAGCCACGCAGGAAGAAATAGACCTGTGGGAGCTGTTTAACCCAGATATCTTTGAATATGTGAAAGATGGAAAAATCTGGTTTGATCCAGAAACCAGAGCACAATTAAACCATTGTCCATTTTTGGAATTAGTGCCGAAGTCAAAGCCAGAAGAGAAAGATAAATATACATGCAGTATTTACTTCGACCGACCAGAAGATTGTCGCCACTACCCTAGCCTTATCAACGAAATGGTTCGAGACGAATGTGAAATGATAGAAATTACTGACTTAGAAAACCCTAAGAAAGCTCAGAAAGATCTCGATAAGGTGATGAGTTCAAGCCGACCTTCGAGCTATTCCTAGGTTGATTTAGGCAATTGCATATAACGCCGCGTTAAGTAGTGAGCAACGCTACCACCATACCTAAAACCTTGCCACCTTAAACACTAAAGCTGACCCAAACTGAAAATGCCGAGCGTTGGGAATCTGTCTTAAACGCTTTGTTATATTTATGATACCTCTATACTTTTTCCCACTTTATGAGAGATTTCCTTCTAGCCACTATGAGATAGTAAATGCTGATTGCAATAGAGAATGCAGAGCTTGTTATGAGAGCATTTGTTAAGGTATCCATGAACTTAGAATTTTCTTGGGCTAGGCTAAACAGATACGTTATAAACAGGTATACGAAGAAGAATTCAATGAATTTCAAGACTATATTTGTAGGAAGTGATTCCCAATATACGGGTTTTAACTGGATACCTCGATTTCGCAAAAACCTATATAAGACCGTCTTGTCTGTATTACAAGAAAGCCCCAAAGCCTTTAGGTAATTGTCAGCTCTTTCTAACTTATCTTGATAACTCATAAATCTCCCCCCAAATGGAAAACGATACCAAAATTAGGAAGATTGGATTTCGAGTAACTTCATGATTTAAAAATAAATATAACGCCCAATTAAGGTGCGATAACGCTATAACACCTAACCTAAACCATTGCGCCGTAAACACAAAATTCAAATCGGAGTAAAATCGGCAAGCGTTAGGAGTCACTCTTAAATTGTTTGTTATATTGCCCGCACGACAGAGCTAAGTTTAGCGCCAAGGTGCTGAATTGGTTATAAATCTACTGGCTTTGAACTCAGAAGTAAAACGGATAGTTCGAAACTAAACCATAGACAACAAAACGCACTTGGCTAAGAAGCGAAATGAGCTGATATTGGAGTCATTCGATTCGCCAGAATGACAAAGAATTCGAGCGAGAAACCTGACGGAAAAGTGCACTGAAGCCACAATTTTTAATGCAACTCCCACGAAAATGAAGCCGCGCAAAATGAACTTGAGCCAGCAAAACTTACTAACGAGGAGACTTGCATGACGTTGCAGCTAATTAACAGTCAAGCTTTCTACGTGCGATGGTCATTTTGATGGCAACTTTCACGAAACGAACAGGTGTGTAGCTCGAACGCAGAACAAAGATAAACGGATAATTTAACCCTTTGAATCCTATGCAATATAACGCCCAATTAAGGTGCGACAACGCTATAACACCCAAGCTAAACCATTGCACCGTAAACACAAATTTCAAATCGAAGTGAAACTGCCACGCGTTGGGAGTCACTCTTAAATTGTTTGTTAGGCGTGGCTCATTTTTGGTATTTAGCTGACGTGATAAACTCACCAAATGTCTCACACCATACAATGACCGTATTATATTTAGAGACATCTATACCTTTCGGTATTTTGACCGCAAAGTTTTCGAAAGTCTTAACATTACCAATGCGAACCATACTGTCTTTTAAT
>NZ_JAKJTJ010000016.1:0-16162 GCF_050337905.1 Vibrio clamense
AGTCTGCAACTCGACTCCATGAAGTCGGAATCGCTAGTAATCGTAGATCAGAATGCTACGGTGAATACGTTCCCGGGCCTTGTACACACCGCCCGTCACACCATGGGAGTGGGCTGCAAAAGAAGTGGGTAGTTTAACCTTTCGGGGAGGACGCTCACCACTTTGTGGTTCATGACTGGGGTGAAGTCGTAACAAGGTAGCCCTAGGGGAACCTGGGGCTGGATCACCTCCTTATATACGAAGATTTTCACGATGAGTACCCACACAGATTGATYAGGTTTAGATAAGTTAAAGCAGAGCTTTAATGAATGACTTCGGTTATTGATTAAAGCTTTTGTGCTTTATGCTCTTTAAYAATTTGGAAAGCTGACTGATTTGATTACTTACGAGTAACTCAAATCAAATTTAAAAGTTCTCAATGTTTATCTTCATTGATAAACACACAAACACATTCAAGTGTCTTGTATTCGGAACAATGTTTACATTGTTCCATTATTGAGTCCGGCAAACAGTCATTGAGAATTAACCCTTCTTAATGACAACCAAAAACCTTGGTTAGTTGCCATACAYAAGACCCTTTCGGGTTGTATGGTTAAGTGACTAAGCGTACACGGTGGATGCCTTGGCAGTCAGAGGCGATGAAGGACGTATTAACTTGCGATAAGCCCAGATTAGACAGTAAAAGTCTTTTGAGTCTGGGATTTCCGAATGGGGAAACCCACTAGCATAAGCTAGTATCGTTACGTGAATACATAGCGTAACGAGGCGAACTCGGGGAACTGAAACATCTAAGTACCCGAAGGAAGAGAAATCAACCGAGATTCCGAAAGTAGCGGCGAGCGAAATTGGATTAGCCCTTAAGCTTTTAATGATGCAGGTGAAGACTCTGGAAAGTGTCGCAGCAAAGGGTGATAGCCCCGTAACCGACGCATCATAATCAGTGAAATCGAGTAGGGCGGGACACGTGATATCCTGTCTGAATATGGGGGGACCATCCTCCAAGGCTAAATACTACTGACTGACCGATAGTGAACCAGTACCGTGAGGGAAAGGCGAAAAGAACCCCTGTGAGGGGAGTGAAATAGAACCTGAAACCGTGTACGTACAAGCAGTAGGAGCACCCTCGTGGTGTGACTGCGTACCTTTTGTATAATGGGTCAGCGACTTATATTCAGTGGCAAGGTTAACCGTTTAGGGGAGCCGTAGGGAAACCGAGTCTTAACTGGGCGACACAGTCTCTGGATATAGACCCGAAACCGAGTGATCTAGCCATGGGCAGGTTGAAGGTTGAGTAACATCAACTGGAGGACCGAACCGACTAATGTTGAAAAATTAGCGGATGACTTGTGGCTAGGGGTGAAAGGCCAATCAAACTCGGAGATAGCTGGTTCTCCCCGAAATCTATTTAGGTAGAGCCTCGGACGAATACTACTGGGGGTAGAGCACTGTTAAGGCTAGGGGGTCATCCCGACTTACCAACCCTTTGCAAACTCCGAATACCAGTAAGTACTATCCGGGAGACACACGGCGGGTGCTAACGTCCGTCGTGAAGAGGGAAACAACCCAGACCGCCAGCTAAGGTCCCAAATTATTACTAAGTGGGAAACGATGTGGGAAGGCTCAGACAGCCAGGATGTTGGCTTAGAAGCAGCCATCATTTAAAGAAAGCGTAATAGCTCACTGGTCGAGTCGGCCTGCGCGGAAGATGTAACGGGGCTAAGTAATAAACCGAAGCTGCGGCTGCACACTTTTAGTGTGTGGGGTAGGGGAGCGTTCTGTAAGCGGTTGAAGGTGGTYTGTAAGGGCTGCTGGACGTATCAGAAGTGCGAATGCTGACATGAGTAACGATAATGGGAGTGAAAAACTCCCACGCCGGAAGACCAAGGGTTCCTGTCCAACGTTAATCGGGGCAGGGTAAGTCGACCCCTAAGGCGAGGCTGAAAAGCGTAGTCGATGGGAAACGGGTTAATATTCCCGTACTTCTTATAATTGCGATGGGGGGACGGAGAAGGCTAGGTGGGCCTGGCGACGGTTGTCCAGGTTCAAGTGCGTAGGCTAAGAGTTTAGGTAAATCCGGACTCTTGTTAGGCTGAGACACGATGTCGAGCACCTACGGGTGTGAAGTCATTGATGCCATACTTCCAGGAAAAGCCTCTAAGCTTCAGATTATAAGAAATCGTACCCCAAACCGACACAGGTGGTCGGGTAGAGAATACCAAGGCGCTTGAGAGAACTCGGGTGAAGGAACTAGGCAAAATGGTACCGTAACTTCGGGAGAAGGTACGCTCTTGGCGGTGAAGTCCCTTGCGGATGGAGCTACTAGGAGTCGCAGATACCAGGTGGCTGCAACTGTTTATTAAAAACACAGCACTGTGCAAAATCGTAAGATGACGTATACGGTGTGACGCCTGCCCGGTGCCGGAAGGTTAATTGATGGGGTTAGACTTCGGTCGAAGCTCTTGATCGAAGCCCCGGTAAACGGCGGCCGTAACTATAACGGTCCTAAGGTAGCGAAATTCCTTGTCGGGTAAGTTCCGACCTGCACGAATGGCGTAATGATGGCCACGCTGTCTCCACCCGAGACTCAGTGAAATTGAAATCGCTGTGAAGATGCAGTGTACCCGCGGCTAGACGGAAAGACCCCGTGAACCTTTACTACAGCTTGGCACTGAACATTGACCCTACATGTGTAGGATAGGTGGGAGACTTTGAAACCGCGTCGCCAGATGCGGTGGAGTCAACCTTGAAATACCACCCTTGTATGCTTGATGTTCTAACGTAGGTCCCTTATCGGGATTGCGGACAGTGCCTGGTGGGTAGTTTGACTGGGGCGGTCTCCTCCCAAAGAGTAACGGAGGAGCACGAAGGTGGGCTAAACACGGTTGGACATCGTGTGGTTAGTGCAATGGCATAAGCCCGCTTGACTGCGAGAATGACAATTCGAGCAGGTACGAAAGTAGGTCATAGTGATCCGGTGGTTCTGAATGGAAGGGCCATCGCTCAACGGATAAAAGGTACTCCGGGGATAACAGGCTGATACCGCCCAAGAGTTCATATCGACGGCGGTGTTTGGCACCTCGATGTCGGCTCATCACATCCTGGGGCTGAAGTCGGTCCCAAGGGTATGGCTGTTCGCCATTTAAAGTGGTACGCGAGCTGGGTTTAGAACGTCGTGAGACAGTTCGGTCCCTATCTGCCGTGGGCGTTGGAAGATTGAAGGGGGCTGCTCCTAGTACGAGAGGACCGGAGTGGACGAACCTCTGGTGTTCGGGTTGTCACGCCAGTGGCATTGCCCGGTAGCTAAGTTCGGAATCGATAAGCGCTGAAAGCATCTAAGCGCGAAGCGAGCCCTGAGATGAGTCTTCCCTGGCACTATAAGTGCCCTAAAGGGTTGTTCAAGACTAGAACGTTGATAGGCAGGGTGTGTAAGTGCTGCGAGGCATTGAGCTAACCTGTACTAATTGCCCGTGAGGCTTAACCATACAACACCCAAGGGGTTTTGATGGACTCGATATATACAGACAAACTTGAATGAGTTTAGAGAACGAAAACAGCTTTCCGAATTTTAAGAATTTGCTTGGCGACCATAGCGTTGCGGACCCACCTGAYTCCATGCCGAACTCAGAAGTGAAACGCAGTAGCGCCGATGGTAGTGTGGGGTTTCCCCATGTGAGAGTAGGACATCGCCAGGCTTTAAATTTAAACAAAAACTCGTTATAAACGAGTTTTTGTTGTTTGCTGATATAGCTCAGCCCGGTAGAGCGCACCCTTGGTAAGGGTGAGGTCCCCAGTTCGAGTCTGGGTATCAGCACCAGTATTAAAATGCGTCATTTATCGATGTATTAAGAATTTGTTTAGCGACCATAGCATTACGGACCCACCTGATTCCATGCCGAACTCAGAAGTGAAACGTAATAGCGCCGATGGTAGTGTGGGGCTTCCCCATGTGAGAGTAGGACATTGCTAGGCTTTAATTTATTTTATTGTTTATAAAACAGTAAAAAGAAATAGCGTAAGCTGAATAGACACTGCGGAGTGGTAGTTCAGTTGGTTAGAATACCGGCCTGTCACGCCGGGGGTCGCGGGTTCGAGTCCCGTCCACTCCGCCACTGATTTAAAAAAGCCCTAATCGAAAGATTAGGGCTTTTTTACGTCTGTACTATTTTGAATTAGTGTTTTTCTTCTGCTACTTCCCATAAAGCTTTGATTAATGGGTTCTCTAGTTGAGAGCGTTTGCAACAGATGCCCAATTCAAAAGGTCTGATTGACGCTACTTTTAACCTTTCTACTCGTTCTTTTACCGGGCTACTGTCAATCACAACGTCTGGGGCTATACCAACACCACATCCAAGAGCAACCATACTTACTATTGCTTCATGTCCAGAAACTTGGGCGTAGATATTCGGCTTGATTTTCATTTTTTTAAACCAAGAGTTTGCTCTTTCTCTAGCTGTACCTGCTTCTGGAACAATAAAAGGTACCTGAGACCAATTAATCGATTCTTCTTGGAGTAAGTGAGTAAAACTATTTATACCGGAAGGGGCGATAACTGAGAGTGGAATTTCGCTTATTTTCTCAAACTCTACTTTTGATGGCAGCTGATCGGGTTTGGCCGAAATAGCGATATCAGCCATATCGTTAATAATACGATCTATAGCCTGAGCAGGGTCGCCTGTGGTTAATTTAAATTCAATATGAGGGTGTCGTACTCTAAATTCAGACAGTAATTCAGGTAGGTGGCTATAGCTGGCCGTGACCGAACAAAACAATCGAATTTCGCCTTTAAGTTCATGTTCATTACCTGCTAACTGCGCACTATATTGCTGCCACTCACCAACGATATTAAGTGCGATAGGAAGTAGCTTTTTACCCGCAGGCGTGATTTCTACACTTCGGTTATCTCTTACAAATAGAGCCTGACCAGTATCGTCTTCTAGTTTTTGGATCTGGCGACTGAGGGCGGACGGACTTACATGCATTGCTGCTGCCGTTTTACTAAAATTTTTGCTATCGCATAAGTGAATAAAGAGTTGAAGGCTTTTTATATTCATTTACTTAAATCTTCCATGTTGCATTTATTGCAATGACTAATTGTGAATATATCACTTTAAGCAACTTTACGTCTGATTTAGTATGAAGTCATTCGATAGTAAGATATCGACCAAACGGACAGTATTTATAAAGGAGAGCCCTGATGGCTAACTATTTCGACACATTGAACTTACGTGAACAATTGGATCAACTAGGCCGCTGCCGCTTCATGGATCGTGAAGAATTTGCGAGCGAAGCTGATTATCTAAAAGATAAGAAAGTCGTCATTGTGGGCTGTGGTGCTCAAGGCTTAAACCAAGGTCTTAATATGCGAGATTCTGGTTTGAATGTTGCTTATGCTCTTCGTCAGGCCGCTATTGACGAACAGCGCCAGTCATTCAAGAATGCGAAAGAAAATGGTTTTGAAGTAGCAAGCTATGAAGAGCTTATTCCTCAAGCTGACCTTGTTGTTAACCTAACACCTGACAAACAACACACAAATGTTGTTGAAACCGTAATGCCTTTAATGAAAGAGGGTGCCACATTAGGTTATTCACACGGTTTTAATATCGTGGAAGAAGGGATGCAAGTTCGTAAAGACCTTACGGTTGTAATGGTTGCGCCTAAGTGTCCTGGTACTGAGGTTCGTGAGGAGTACAAGCGTGGCTTTGGTGTTCCAACACTTATTGCTGTTCACCCTGAGAACGATCCTCAAGGTGATGGTCTGGAGATTGCAAAAGCTTGGGCTGCTGCAACTGGTGGCCACCGTGCTGGCGTACTTGAATCTTCTTTTGTTGCGGAAGTTAAATCTGACCTTATGGGTGAACAAACCATTTTATGTGGCATGCTACAAGCCGGTTCGATCGTTTGTTACGAAAAGATGATTGCCGATGGTATTGAACCTGGCTATGCCGGTAAATTACTACAATTTGGTTGGGAAACCGTAACAGAAGCGCTGAAATTTGGTGGGGTAACTCACATGATGGATCGTCTTTCTAACCCTGCGAAAGTAAAAGCATTTGATCTGTCTGAAGAGCTAAAAGATTTAATGCGCCCTCTATATAACAAGCATATGGATGACATTATTTCAGGTCATTTCTCTAGTACGATGATGGCTGACTGGGCAAATGATGATGTAAATTTATTAGGTTGGCGTGAAGAAACGGGCCAAACGGCTTTTGAAAATTATCCTGAGTCAGATGTTGAAATATCAGAGCAGGAATATTTTGATAACGGTATCTTGATGGTTGCGATGGTGCGTGCAGGTGTTGAACTTGCGTTCGAAGCAATGACCGCATCAGGTATCATCGACGAATCAGCATACTATGAGTCTTTGCATGAGCTACCACTTATTGCGAATACTGTCGCTCGTAAGCGTTTGTATGAAATGAACGTTGTTATTTCTGATACTGCAGAATACGGAAACTACCTATTTGCTAACGTTGCAACACCTCTTCTGCGTGAAAAATTCATGCCTAATGTGAATACTGATGTGATTGGTCGTGGTTTAGGTGAAACTTCTAACTTTGTGGATAATGCGAAGTTAATCGAAGTGAATGATACCATTCGTAACCACCCAGTAGAGTACATTGGTGAAGAATTACGTGGCTATATGACAGATATGAAGACTATCGCGGTAGGCGGCTAGTTTATGTAATTTAGCTAAAGTGATGAAAAAAGCTCAACAGAAATGTTGAGCTTTTTAGTAAATAAAGAAAGGCTTTTTGTCTGCTTATCAATCCGTTACTGAGGTTACGGATAAATCATTACAGATCCACTAGGTTGGATTATTTATCTGCTAGTTTTTCTTCTAGTGCTGCCAATTTTTGTTCCATGTCTGTCAACTTTTGACGAGTACGGAGCAACACTTGAGTTTGTACATCAAATTCTTCACGGCTTACAACATCAAGTTTGTTTAGCTGGCCTTGGATAACTTGTCGTACTTTTTGATCAACATCGTTACCGAGCTCTTTCACTGGCTGAGGCATTGATTCATGAATCTGTTTTGCAATTTGTTCTAATTTCTTTGGATCAAACATAGTGGGCTAAACTCCTATTATTTTGGTTACATTCTAAGTAATTCACAACGCAAAGTCGTTACTTTAGATAATAAAAAAGGCTACCGAAGTAGCCTTTTGTTTAGATTGTGAATTTAGCTATTTTTTGCCATCTCACGATGAACCGCTTTCGCTTCATCAACGCGCGCCAGCTTTTCTAAATCTTTATCTTCAACAAAGATTGGTAATGGCTTATGTTGCTCTGCTAGGTAGCTATAAATTACTGGAAGTACAAACAGAGTAAAGATAGTACCAATTGCCAGACCAGCAACGATTACGATACCGATACTAAAGCGTTGTGCTGCACCCGCTCCTGTTGCATACATCAGTGGGATTAAGCCAGCGATCATCGCAGCTGTCGTCATCAGGATTGGACGAAGACGAACCTTCGCCGCTTCCATTACAGCTTCAATTCGATTTTTATGGTGATGCAGCTGTTCTTCTTTTGCCACTTCACAAATCAAAATACCGTGCTTGGTAATCAAACCAACTAAGGTGATCAAACCAACTTGCGAATAGATGTTCATGGTTGCTGCGCCCCATGCCAAGGCAATAAGAGCACCACAAATAGCAAGTGGTACGGAAACCATGATAACTAATGGATCTTTCAGAGATTCAAATTGAATGGCTAGAACCAAGAAGATGATCGCTAATGCTAAACCAAACGTTGCGTATAGAGCACTTCCTTCCGTTACGTATTGGCGAGCTTCACCCATATAGTCATGACTGTAGCCACTTGGTAACTTCGTTTCAGCTGTGTTTTCGAACCATGCGATAGCATCACCCATTGCAGTTGTTGGTCCTGGTACCGCCCCAATTGTCGCAGAATTCAACTGGTTGAAGTGCGGCAAAGATCGAGGCTCTGCAACAACATCAATAGAGATCAAGCTGCCTAGAGGTATTGCTTTACCATCCGCAGCTCGAACATAGTAGTTCTTCATTGATTCTGGGTTTAAGCGATACTTACGTTCAACTTGAGGGATTACCTCATACGAGCGGCCATTCAAATCGATACGGTTAACGTAGCCGTCAGACATCATAGTGCCAAGCGTAATACCGATATCTTGCATGGTAACGCCGTAGACGCCAGCTTTGTCTTTATCAATATTGATCTTCATTGTTGCTGAGTCATAATTCAAATCTAGATTCGAATAGACAAACAATGGGCTTGAAGATACCTCGGTTAAAATATCCGTTGTGATTTGGAATAGGCTTTCAAAGCTATTTGGAGTGGTGATAACAAACTGAATAGGTAGACCTGAACCTGCACCTGGAAGTTCTGGCATTTGGAAGGCCGTTACTGACATACCTGGAATTTCTTTCACCAGTTGGCCAACACGCCCAGCAACCTCAGCTTGACTTGCCTCTCTTTCACTCCACGGTAGCATTGAAGCAATACCAAACGCTTGGTTAGCACTTGGAACGCCTGTAAATACCTGTGCATACGCCACTTCCGGTTGAGCCGAAAGGATCTCGTTCACGTCATCCATGGTATTTTGCATGAAATCAAGGTTAGCATTTGATGGTGCTGTACCCATTAGCATGATTACGCCTTTATCTTCTGACGGTGCAAGCTCACTAGGAATAAACTTGAATAGCATCGGAAGAGTGGCGAATACAATGACAGCAAAACCTATAAACACAGGGCGATGCTGCATTACAGCGCCGAGCATGCGTTCATAGCGATTTGTCATGCCATCCAATACGTAATGAACTTTTTGTTCAAACTTACTTGGTTCAGCATGCGCTTTCAGCATTTTTGAACACATCATTGGTGATAGCGTTAATGCGACAATACCAGAAACAAATACTGAACCTGCTAGCGTTAATGCGAACTCTTTAAATAGAGAACCAGTAATACCACCCATCATCGCGATTGGCGCATATACCGCACCCAGCGTTAAGGTCATCGCAATAACAGGAACCGCAATTTCACGCGTACCAATAATTGCTGCACGGAAAGGTGATTCGCCAAGTTTAATATGCCTATCGACATTCTCTAGTACAACGATCGCATCATCAACCACAAGACCGATGGCAAGTACCATGGCCAGTAGCGTCATTAGGTTCCACGAGAATCCCATCGCTTGCATAACCATTGCCACACCAATGAGAGATAGTGGAATAGTGATGATTGGGATAAGAACCGCACGGAATGAGCCTAAGAACAGCGTAATGACGATCAATACGATAAGCGCCGCTTCAACAATCGTTTTAATTACCTCTTGAATTGACTCGTTAATTGCAATTGTCGAGTCATACATAACATTCATAGAAATGTTACTTGGGAGGTTTTTCTCTAGCTGAGGAAGAAGATCCAGCACATCCGCTGCGATGTTTATTGGGTTAGCACTTGGAGCTGCATTAATCGCTGCAACCACGGCTTCTTTACCATTCGCACTCGCACGGTAAACATCATGGCTTTTTTCTAGTGATACTTTAGCGATATCTGCTAAACGGATAACTTCAGCTTTGCTGCTTTTTACCACTAAGTTTTCAAGCTCTTCAGTGTTCGATACCTGAGTATCTGCACTGCCATTATAGAGCACAAATTCGCCTGTTGCTTGACCAGTTGCTGATTGGTAGTTATTCGAGTTTAGAACCGACATGACATCTGTTGCCGTTAAATCTACCGCCGCCATTTTTGCTGGATCCAACCAAATACGTAGCGCGTACTTCATGCCACCATAAAGGTCGACTTTTGAAACACCATTAACCGTAAACAGTTGAGGGTTGATCACTCGCTCAAGATAGTCAGTAATTTGGCTAGAGACTAATTCATCACTGGTAAAACCGATGTACAGCACCGCCGTTGTTGAGCCTGTAGACATCGTTACTGTTGGATCTTCTGCTTCTTTAGGAAGTTGAGACCGAACAGAGTTTGTTTTGGCTAGAATATCAGACAGCGCAGCATTAGGGTCCGTATTCAACTTCATATTGACCGTAATCGTTGACTTACCGAGAACCGATGAGGAAGTCATATAGTCGATATTATCCGCTTGAGCCACCGCCTGTTCGAGAGGCTGGGTGATAAAGCCTTGGATAAGATCCGCACTTGCACCGTAGTAACCGGTCGAAACGGTAACGACAGTATTCGTCATTTCAGGGTATTCACGCACCTGCATTTTGAAGATTGCTTGTAATCCAAGCAATGCGATCAAAAAGCTGATGGATACCGCTAAAACTGGACGTTTAATAAAAACATCAGTAAAGCGCATTATGCCTCCAAATTACAGCTTAGGTGTTTCAGATGGTGGGGTGATTGTATCGTTTTCTACAATCTTAACTTTTGCCCCGTTGCTTAGGAGTACTTGGCCTGATGTCACAACCATATCTCCAGCCTTAACACCCTCTAAGATATGAGCTTTATCTTTTGTTCGTTCGCCAATTTTTACAACTTGCTGCTTCACTCGTTTCACACCATCTTCTTCAGAGATAATGTAAACATTGTCTCCGTATAGAGTGAACGTAATCGCAGTTTGTTGAAGCGTAATTTGATCTGTCAGCGCAGGAAGGATGATATTCGCACGAGCAAACATGCCGCTGCGAAGTAGACCATCGCTATTTGGAATGTCTGCCTGGACTCTAATCAAACCACTTTGAATGCTAACCGCAGGCTCAATCGCACTGATTGTTCCTTGGAAAGGTTGATCTGGGTAAGCATCGACAAAGATATCGATCGCTTGATCTATTGAAATACGAGAAATATCAGTTTGAGGTACAGTGAAGTTAAGACGCATAACACTGGTGTCTTCTAAACGTACAATTTCATCTCCGGCTTGCAAGTATTGACCTAAGTAAACTTTACGAATACCGATAATACCCGAGAAAGGCGCTCTGATTTCACGACGCTCAATTGCTGCTTTCAAGCTTTCAATATCAGCTGAAAGTGAGAAAAAGCTCGCTTCTGCATCGTCGTAAGATTCTTTTGAAATTGAACCTTTAGCAAACAAGCCTTTGTAACGTTTGTATTTTGCTTTCGCCGCAGGAAGCTTTGCTTGCGCACTTTTTAGGTTCGCTTTTTCAACAGATGAATCTAAGCTTACTAATAGTTGGTCATCTTCGATTTGCGTACCTGAAGTAAAAGCAATTTTTCTAATTACACCACTTGTTTCACTTGAAAGAGTTACCCCTTGATTAGGCTCTATAAAGCCAATAGCTTCAATCACAGGTACCCAGTCTACTGGTTGTGCTTTTGTTACCGTTACAGGGAACTCCGCTTCTGGCCTATTAGCCATGTACTCTGCGATTTTTTGTTGTTTGAATATGTTATAACCTATCACGCTCCCAAAAAGGGTCAAAGCGATAAGTAACATAAAGAAGGTCCACTTTTTCATTATTGTCAGAACTCCGATCTAGTGTGTAATTATTGCGTCCCAACTAGCCTCAATAGCCGCATCTAATGCAGTTTCGTCCAGTTGGTAGAATCCTAAAGAATGCTTACGTGCGAGTGAGACACTAGCCGCTAAGCTCAATCCACTTAATACTTCGTTATCAAGTGGTTTAAATAGTCCTTGTTTTTTACCATCATTAAATAGTAACTCCACTTGGGCAAACATTTTACGCTCTAGTTCCCTAAATGTAGTGCTATTTGTTGCAGGTAAACAATCATATTGAATCCGGTTTTTGATTGCATCAAGGTTTGTTCCCGCCAAGTTCCAAATGTTTAGCCACATGGTGCGGTAACGTTGTTTTATCGGCTTTGAATCGTCAACACCTTCCTGTATCGCGTCTGCAATTTTTTGGGTTACATGTATCCGAACTTCCTCAATGAGATGTTCTTTATCATCGAAATAGCGATAGATAGTGCCTGCAGCGACCCCTGCTTTTTTTGCTAACTTATGCATAGATAACCCCTGAAAGCCAACCTCTGCAATGAGAGCTTCAGCTGCTGAGAGTATCTGAAGGCGTTTATCCTGAGGGTTATGAATGGTCATTTTCTTACCACCAATGAATGAACGTTCATTCATTATAGCGTATAGATCACACTTTTACATAATAGAGTTTCGCATTTAATGTGTGAAAATCTTGTATACGAGAGCATAGCATTCCCTGTGTTGCAGCATTATCATAGAGAGGAATACACATAAAACCTGATGAAACCATGTTGAGAACTCAATGAAACTGAACCCTAGACAAGACGAAGCTGTAAAATTTGTATCTGGACCTTGCCTTGTTCTCGCAGGGGCGGGATCGGGCAAAACTCGTGTGATTACAAATAAAATTGCTTACTTAGTGCAGCAGTGTGGTTATAAAGCTCGCAATATCGCGGCTGTGACGTTCACAAATAAAGCCGCACGTGAAATGAAAGAGCGCGTAGGACAAAGTTTAGGTAAGAAAGAATCTAAAGGGGTAATGGTTTCAACGTTTCATACCATGGGGCTGAATATTATCCGCCGTGAGTATAAAGCATTAGGTTTAAAAGCCGGATTTTCGCTTTTTGATGATCAAGACCAATTAGCATTGTTGAAAGAGTTAACCGAAAAACAGTTAGATGGTGATAAAGATCTACTGCGTCAGTTGCTGAGTAGTATCTCTAATTGGAAAAATGACATGCTGACACCTGAGCAAGCAATAGCTTATGCACAAGGTGAACAGCAGCAGGTTTTTGCATTCTGTTTTGATATGTACCAAAAGCAGATGAAGGCATATAACGCATTGGATTTTGATGATTTGATTGCGATGCCAGTTCTGCTACTAAAAACCAATCAAGAAGTTCGAGAAAGATGGCAATCACGCATTCGATACTTACTTGTCGATGAGTACCAAGACACCAATACGAGCCAGTATGAATTAGTGAAGCTTTTAGTCGGTGAGCGTTGTCGCCTCACGGTTGTTGGTGATGACGACCAATCGATTTATTCTTGGCGAGGCGCAAAACCACAAAACTTGGTTTTATTGAGTAAAGACTATCCACAACTCAGAGTCATTAAGCTAGAGCAGAATTACCGCTCTACTAGTCGTATCTTGCGAGCGGCGAATATACTGATTGCAAATAACCCGCATGAGATCACCAAGACGCTTTTCTCTGAAATTCCGGATGGGGAAAAAATAAAAGTACTGAATGCTAAAAATGAAGAGCATGAAGCGGAGAGAATTACGGGAGAGCTGATCGCCCACCGCTTTTTGAATCGAACCGAATATAAAGATTACGCAGTGTTATACCGAGGTAATCACCAGTCGCGTTTGATTGAGAAAGCATTAATGCAAAATAGGATCCCTTATAAAATTTCGGGTGGTACCTCTTTCTTTGCTCGCGCAGAGATCAAAGACATCATGGCGTACCTGCGAGTGTTAGTTAACCCTGACGACGATAACGGATTTTTGAGAATTGTGAATACACCTCGTAGAGAGATTGGTCCGGTTACTCTCGAAAAGCTGGGTAGTTATGCCAACATGCGTGGTAAGAGCTTATTTGAAGCAAGCTTTGAGATGGGTTTGGAGCAGCATCTAACTGGTCGAGGGCTCGATAATTTACGTCGCTTTACCGAATGGATTGTAAAAATTTCAGATAATGCTGAGCGTGGAAATACCGTAGAAGCGGTTCGTTCTTTGGTGAGAGATATCAATTATGAAGATTGGTTATACGAGAGCTCGCCAAGCCCTAAAGCGGCTGAAATGCGAATGAAAAATGTGTCTGAGCTTTATAGTTGGATTGTGGCCGACCTCGAAGGTGACAATTACGATAAAGAAGAGAAGAGTCTAAAAGAGGTTGTTCAGCGTTTAACTTTGCGTGACATGATGGAGCGAGGTGAAGACGATGACGATGCTGATCAAGTGCAGTTGATGACACTACATGCTTCAAAAGGACTCGAATTCCCGTACGTCTACCTCATGGGAGCAGAAGAGGGGATCCTTCCTCATCAAACAAGTATTGATGAAGATAATGTCGAAGAAGAACGCCGTTTAATGTACGTCGGTATTACTCGTGCTCAAAAAGAGCTGACTTTTACTAAATGTCGGGAGCGTAGGCAGTATGGTGAGCTTATTAAACCGACACAGAGCCGATTTTTAGATGAACTTCCACATGATGATGTGGATTGGGAAACGGTTAAAAAGCCGCAGTCAGCAGAAGAAAGAATGGAAAAAGGACAGGCGCATATCGCAAACTTACGTGCGATGTTCAAAAAATAGCGATGTTCAATAGGAATAATAAAAATGCCCGTGATAGTTCACGGGCATTTTTTTAACTAGGCACATTGGTAGGTGTGGATAGTTGCCTTATAGACCTTTGATCATGTGGTCGATGGCTGCGACGATTTCATCATCAGAGCAATCCATACATGACCCTTTTGCTGGCATTGCATTAAAGCCATTAATTGCGTGATCTTTTAAGACATCTTTACCTTGAGCAATACGAGGCCCCCACTCAGCAGCGTTGCCTGTTTTAGGTGCTCCGCTAATACCTGATGAGTGACAAGCAATACAGAAAGTTCCATATACTGTTGCACCATCACGAGGACCTGTTGGTTCAGCTTTAACGGGTTCGCTGCCAGCAAGGTAAACTTGACCTACGGGTTGGATGCGTTCAGCTATTGCATCGTATTCAGCTTGATCGGTAGTGGCAAACGCAGCGCTAGAAAAAGTTAACGCAGCGAATAAAACGCTTATGATTCGTCGAGACATATCCATTAAACTCACTTCACATTCCCAAGGTAAGTACATGCTTACCAAAATTATAGTGTTAAACTGTGTTTTGACTTAATCGGTCATCAGTAACCTGTTAAATCAATGTAAATAATGGGTGATTATATCCTGATAACTTGTTGCAATAAACAACAAGTTATCAGCGACAAGGGCTCTATCACATCCTATATAAGCTTTTATTGCATATGAACTGCTGAAAAAGAGAACAAACAGAAAAAAAAGTAAAAAAAACACTAGACGGCATAGGGTGATATACGTATTATTCCACTCCGCCGATAGGGCATGCGCCCGTAGCTCAGCTGGATAGAGCGTTGGCCTCCGGAGCCAAAGGTCGAAGGTTCGAATCCTTTCGGGCGTACCATCCGGATGCTTAGTAAAATAAGCACTATATTGGCAAAAAGTAGTGGTGGCTATAGCTCAGTTGGTAGAGCCCTGGATTGTGATTCCGGTGGTCGCGAGTTCGAATCTCGTTAGCCACCCCATTATTTTGGTAACCAAGTTTATTCGTAAATGAAGGTTTCCAGTGCTGATTCAAGATTTATCTTAGAATCGGAACGAAACATGTTGGTGAATAGCGTGATTTGTTACGCATCCTGACCTTGGAATAAGCGGACCAGAGGGTATCCCTCTAACGCAAACCAAGTAAAAAAATACAATGTCGGTGAATAGCGCAGCTTGGTAGCGCATCTGGTTTGGGACCAGAGGGTCGGGGGTTCGAATCCCTCTTCACCGACCACTATTTCAATAATCGTTTTAAACGGTTATATAAAAAGTTAGTGGTGGCTATAGCTCAGTTGGTAGAGCCCTGGATTGTGATTCCGGTGGTCGCGAGTTCGAATCTCGTTAGCCACCCCATTAACTCGGTAGTCAGTTTACGTAGTGAATGAGATTTCCCTTTTTGATAAGTCAAAATAAAATAAAAGTCGGTGAATAGCGCAGCTTGGTAGCGCATCTGGTTTGGGACCAGAGGGTCGGGGGTTCGAATCCCTCTTCACCGACCACTTTTGAAGAAACCTCATCAGAAATGATGAGGTTTTTTTTCGTTTAGCGATCAGTGGAATTAATGATTTTAGTTGTCGGCTATAGAAGAGAAACAGAAGAGGTTCGCCTGATGTTCAAAGAATGTCTCTTCACAGATCACCTTTGAAGAAACCTCATCAGAAATGATGAGGTTTTTTTTCGTCTAGCGATCAGTGGAATTAATGATTTTTAGTTATCGGCTATAGAAGAGAAACAGAAGGGGTTCGCCTGATGTTCAAAGAATGTCTCTTCACTGATCACCTCTGAAGAAACCTCATCAGAAAGCTGAGTTTTTTTTCGTCTAGCGATCAGTGGAACTAATGATTTTTAGTTGTCGGCTATAGAAGAGAAACAGAAGGGGTTCGCCTGATGTTCAAAGAATGTCTCTTCACTGATCACCTCTGAAG
>NZ_JAKJTJ010000017.1:0-7275 GCF_050337905.1 Vibrio clamense
TTGTTCCTGTCTTGGATTCTAGCTTAAAGGGTATCAACTCAAAGCATATAAAAATGTTGGTCGATATTACTGAGTTTTCAGGTTGGGAGCTTCGGGCTGCGTGGGATGATTTTCAGCTTGGGTTAAAGGTCGGCTTTAATATTGAGAAAATAGCCATCTACGGTGATAAGAATTGGCAGGAGCTAGCCGCCAAAATAGGTAGTTGGTTTATATCAGGTGAAATGGAATCATTTGGTAGCTACGAGTCGGCAGTGCAGTGGCTAACTGATTAACATAACAAACAATTTAAGAGTGACTCCCAACGCTTGCCGATTTCACTCCGATTTGAATTTTGTGTTTACGGTGCAGTGGCTTAGCTTGGGTGTTACAGCGTTGTCGCACCTTAATTGGGCGTTATACGCTTTTAGGAAATAATCGAATATGAACAAGTTAGTATTCAGAGTTTGTGATGAGAATAGTCCGCATTGGGCTGATCTAGAAAGGTTATTTCAAAGTGAATGGTCTGACTTTTTCTTCGTTGATACCTATAAACCTGAAGCTAATCTTCCTCCTGTTTTGGTCGCTTTGATAAACAACGAAGTTATCGGTGGATTGGCTTATTCTCGTTTTAAAGAGCCACATGGAAGTTCAGATGTCATTTGGTTTAATGCTGTCTTTGTTTCGCCAGAGTTGCGCGGCCAGGGCATTGCTAGTGAGTTGATTAATCGAGGTGTTGAGCAAGTATCAGAAACGCTTCAAAGTAATCTGTATGCTTATACAAATGTCCCCCCGTTGTACCAGTCTCTAGGTTGGTCGGTGGTTGATATTGAAAGTGAGCCAAATCATAGCGTAATGAGTATCTCACTTAGGACTTAACCACGCGTATAACAAAGCGTTTAAGACGGATTCCCAACGCTTGGCGGCTTCAGTTTTAAGATATGCATCAGTGTTTATGGCATAATGTCTTGAGTGCAGTGGTAGCGTTGTTCACCACTTAACGCGGCGTTAGTTTGCTACAAAGAATCAAGGAGTTTCGCGTAAGAAATGAAAGTAAATATTAGACCTGCAAGAGAACATGAGCTGGAGTTTATCCATGCCTTGGTTATCTCAAATGACGAATGGACTAAGTTTAATGGTCCATATTTTCCATATTCACACCCATCCTTAGAACAGTTTAAACACTCTTCATTTCAGCGTCTTTTATCGGGTTTAGACTCTCAATTGATTACAGTCGATGATATTCCAGTTGGAATGGTTAGTTGTTACTGGGAATGTGAAGAAACTCGTTGGCTTGAAGCTGGTGTTATTATTTACGATAAAGAGTATTGGGGTAAAGGCATTGCTGCGTTAGCGATTCCGTTATGGGTGTCGTATCTGTTCGAAAGTAAGGAAATTGAAAGGGTTGGTTTTACTACTTGGTCGGGTAATCCTCGAATGATGTCATTAGCTTTGAAGTTGGGTTTTCAGCAAGAAGCTAGGCTGCGAAAAGTTCGCTATTACAATGGTGAGTATTATGATTCAGTCAAATATGGTGTGTTGCGCTCGGAGTGGTTAGAACGCAACTAACAAACAATTTAAGAGTGACTCCTAACGCTTGCCGATTTTACTCCGATTTGAATTTAGTGTTTACGGTGCAATGGTTTAGTTTGGGTGTTATAGCGTTGTCGCACCTTAATTGGGCGTTATGAGCTTCCAAGAATTAGAAGGAAAGTATGGCAGTTTTAGAAATTCTGACTGCACCAGACCCAAGGCTTAAGGTCAAAGCGGAAAAGGTGCAAGATCTCTCGACGGTACAAACATTAATAGACGACATGTTGGAAACGTTATATGCGACTGACAATGGTATTGGTTTGGCGTCGACTCAAGTTGGTCGAAAAGAGGCCGTTGTAATTATCGACCTTTCAGAAAGTCGAGATGAACCGTTAATTATGGTCAACCCTGAAGTGGTTAGTGGCTCGGATAAAGCATTGGGTCAAGAAGGCTGTTTATCAGTTCCTGATTACTATGCAGACGTAGAGCGTTTTACTTCAGTTATTGTGTCTGCGTTAGATCGCGAAGGTAAGCCGATTACCATCGAAAGTGATGAGTTTCTAGCAATCGTAATGCAGCACGAGATAGATCATTTGTCGGGTAACTTGTTTATTGACTATCTTTCACCACTTAAGCGTCAAATGGCAATGAAAAAGGTTAAAAAGTACGTTAAAGCGAACTCTTAACCCCGCTCATAACAAGCAATTTAAGAGGGATTCACAACGCTTGGTATTTTTGCTTCTACTTCAAATTTAGTGTTTATGGCACAATGCTTTAGGTTTGGGTGGAGTCGTTGTTCACCCCTTAATTGGGCGTTAGCTGGCGATAATTTTCACACACATTGCTAAGATTGGAGGATTCATGAAAGGTAAAGGGAAGTGTTTATGTGGCTCGGTGAAATTGGAAGTCGAGTACGCTAGTAACGAATTGGCTGCTTGTCATTGTAGTATGTGTAGAACTTGGTCAGGCGGTCCGATGTTAGCTATTGATTGCGCTGATTCAGTTAAAATATCAGGTCAATCAAATGTTGTTAGATATCAATCATCAGATTGGGCTGAAAGAGGTTTCTGCGGTAAATGTGGTACTCATTTATTCTACTTTTTAGTGCCAAATAATCAGTATCATCTTCCTGTTGGGCTATTGATGTCAGAGGATGACTACAAGTTAACTCATCAAATATTCATTGATGAAAGGCCCGAATACTACGAATTTAAAAATGAAACACAAAATATGACTGGTGCGGAAGTTTTTGCTCACTTTGAAAGTGGAGAGTAAGCAGCTAACAAGGCATTTAAGAGTGATTCCCAACGCTTGGCATCTTCAGTTCAAGTTTGGGTTTCGTGTTTACGGCGCAATGGTTTAGGTCCGTGGCAGCGTTGCTCACACCTTAATGCGGCGTTATGTTTCACTAGGATTTCAATGGCTTAAATGCCTTTGAATCGTTCTTTTCCCCTTTGGCTATTCGTTGGGAGTAGACTCAGCAAATCACTATTGTCTTCCCTAATTCTTGAATCACTTACCCCTTAAAATATGCCAAAATTCGTGGGTTGCTTCATTCAGATTTCGGGGTGGTTTGGTCATCTTGTTTCTCTGGCTCAAAGTCGCTTTGGGTATATTTCCCAATAAGCTAATAACCTTGGCAGTAGTCTCGGCAAATAACCATTGTTCTGCGCTGTTGTTGCTAAGAAAGGGCGCTTGTTTCGGCTTGATCGCGTTGCCTCATTAGCAGGGAAGAGGACTTACTCGTTTTTGGTTTGGCGCATCTGGCGGTCAAGTGTATTCGAGCTTGTGATTTGGTTCAGAAATCTAGGTCTATATTGTAGTTCTTTGCCAAATAAATCAGTCGTTTGTGTTAAAACATAACAAAGCATTTAAGACGGATTCTCAACGCTTGGCGATTTCAGCTTAGGTCAGCTTTAGTGTTAAATGTGGCAAGGTTCAGGCTTGGGTGGTTGCGTTGTTCACCACTTAATGCGGCGTTATGTAAAGCGGGTAAAATCGGTATTATTCTGTTTATTCGCTCTCTCCACCCATCGGTTTTCATCTTCGTCAAAATCAGCCCTTTCTCTCCCGATTCTTTGCCTAATTAGCGGTAAAACATGCCAAGGTTCGTGAGTTTCCTCATTCAGTTTCAGTGTTGGTTCGTGGTTAGTTTTACGGGCTCAAAATGTGGAAAGGGCAAGGCTAACGAAAGTCTCCATTTGCTGATGGTTTCCTTCGTTAGATTTCCCAGATTCAAAGGCATCTTCGATTGCTGGTCATCACTATTTTTCGCTTGTTGCAGCTTGGTTTGTAACATCGCTGGCTCTGCAAATTCGTGAACACTGTTGGGTTCTTTTGTTTTGGCTATTTCTTCGGTCGTACAGGCTTGGTTTTTCGTGGTAACTTGGGCTTATGTGGCTGAATTTACATAACAAAGCATTTAAGACGGACTCCCAACGCATGGCGTTTTCGGCTTACTTGAGTTTAAGTGTTTATGTCACAATGGGTTAGGCTTGGTGGTAGGCGTTGCTCACCACTTAATGCGGCGTTATGTTCTAAGGTGAAAAATGAGAAATCAAGGAATGATATTAGTTGCTTTTCCTTATCTGCATGGTGTTTTATGGGCAGTTGGCAGCATACTATTACTTCCTCTGAATCTGTGGCTTTTGAAGTTAGGCTCACGCTGTAAATTACGAACATAACAAAGCGTTTAAGACGGATTCCCAACGCTTGGCGTTTCCGGCTTTCTTCGGTTTAAGTGTTTATGTCACAATGGTTTAGGCAGGGTGGTAGCGTTGCTCACCACTTAACGCGGCGTTATGTTTTACTAGGATTTCAATGGCTTAAATGCCTTTGAATCGTTCTTTGCCCCTTTAGCTATTCGTTGGGAGTAGACTCAGAAAATCACTATTGTCAGTCCCATTCTTGAATTATTTAACCCGTAAAACATGCAAAATTCGTGGGTTGCTTCATTCAGATTTCAGGGTGGTTTTATCGTCTTGTTTCTCTGGCTTAAAGTCGCTTTGGGCTTATTTCACAATCAGCCAATAACCTTGGCAGTTGCTTCGGCAAATCGCCATTGTTCTGCGCTGCTTTTGCTAAGAAAGGGCGCTTGTTGAAAGCGTATCGAGTTGCCTCATTGGCAGGGAAATGGGCTTACTTGTTTTGTGTTTGGCGCGTCTGGCGGTCAAATGAATCCGAGCTTGTGATTTGGTTCAGAAATCTCAGTCTGTATGGCAGTTCTTTGCCAAATAAATCAGTCGTTTGTGTTAAAACATAACAAAGCGTTTAAGACGGATTCCCAACGCATGGCGTTTTCGGCTTACTTCAATTTAAGTGTTTATGTCACAATGGTTTAAGTAGGGTGGTAGGCGTTGCTCACCACTTAACGCGGCGTTATACGGAGGTAATTTAACATGAGCGGAGTTGCAATTCCGTTTGTCAAAGACAGGATAGGGAATACGATTTACATCGATCAGTATGAAGATCTAGGCTATCCGACACCAATTTTTTGCGGAGGTAGAGGTTGTGGGACACGAGTTACACATGTTGTTGGTCATAAAAGGCGAAACACCGGCAAGTTAATTCCTGCTATCTTTCGTCTTTATCAAAACTTCGATCACTCAGATAGCTGCAGTTTTAAAACCTCAGGTAACTACGAAATTGAGGCGAAAATTGGAACTTCCAATGTCGAAGACGCAATCGCAGACGGTGAGACTTTATTTCGGGTTCATATTTTAAACCATGACGAAGCTTCTCAGTTAAAGCAAAAAGAAGAATTTTTTGCCGACCAGCTTCCCGAAGATACTACTAAACGTGTTTTCTATAACAAGGGTAAGATGCCCTGTTACGTCAAAGCCTGTAGTGATCTTGCGAAGCTGTATATATATGGAAAGGAAAACCCTAAAGAAAGGGATAGCCTCGAAATAAAGGTTAATAAAAGCACTGTTAAGTGGAAAGACTTTTTCTTTGGCATTGGACAATACCGTTACTTTCAGCATTGCCTTACTAAAGATAAATACGTAAATGCAGCGATTGATCTTCAAATTACTCGCAAAGTTTTTTCTGGTGTGGTTGACGACTTTGAATACTTTGAGTGTAAACCCAAGAATGTAAAAGGTACTAAATACTATCCAATAATCCGGATTTCCAAAAAACTAAAATTGCCCATAATTGATTTTGACAAACAGTTTTTAGTTTACGGCAAGTTCCGCCTAAGGAATGCTGAAGAGCCAAAAGTATCCAGTGAATACAATGCAGTAGAGTTCATGACAACGCTTGTTAATCTAAAACAGATGGGAGAAGTTCCCACCGTATAACAAACTGTTCAAGAGGGATTCGCAACGCGTGGCATTTTCACTATGCGTTGGTTTTAGTGTGTAAGGTGGTATGCGGCGGCTTCGGTATTGCGTTGCTCACCCCTTAACAGGGCGTTATGAAGCATGGAGGCTTTAAGTATGATTGATCAAGTTGGAAATACAAAAATTAAGCTAAAACATAGAGCTACGTGTCACTGCGGTTCGGTAGTTCTTGAATTAACATTACCAAATGGGATCGAAAATCCTAGAAGGTGCGATTGCTCAATTTGCCGAAGAAAAGGCGCAATTGTTGGTTCCGTCGATTTGAGTGGTATTAGAATCGTTGAAGGACAAGAATTTCTGAAGTTTTATCAATTTAACACGAATACAGCGAAACATTACTTCTGTTCAAATTGTGGTATTTATACTCATCACCAACGTCGCTCAAATCCCACAGAATATGGTTTCAATATTGGCTGTCTTGAGGGCGTAAATCCATTTGATTTAGGTGATGTAGTTACAAACGACGGGGTTAATCATCCAGCCGATAGAACTGCTTCATAACAAACAATTTAAGAGTGACTCCTAACGCTTGGCGGCTTCACTCCGGTTTGAATTTTGTGTTTACGGTGCAATGGTTTAGCTTGGGTGTTATAGCGTTGTCGCACCTTAATTGGGCGTTATATTGCATAAGATTCAAAGGGTTAAATTATTCGTTTATCTTTGTTCTGCGTCCGAACTACACACCTGTTCTTTTCGTGAAAAATGCCATCAAAATGACCATCGCACGTAGAAAGTTTGTCGGCTAATTAGCTGCAACGTCACGCAAGTCTCCTCGTTAGTAAGTTTTGTTGGCTCAAGTTCATTTTGCGCGGCTTCTTTTTCGTGGAAACTTCATTGAAAATTGTGGTTTCAGCGCGCTTTGTCGTCAGGTTTCTCGTTCGAATTCTTTGCCACTTTGGCTAATCGAATTACTCCAATTTCAGCTCATTTCGTTTCTTAGCCAAGTGCGTTTTGTTGTCTATAATTGAGTTTCGAACTATCCATTTTACTTCTGAGTTCAAAGCCAGTAGATTTGTAACCAATTCAGCACCTTGGCGCTAAACTTGGCTCTGTCGTGCGGGCAATATAACAAAGCGTTTAAGACGGACTCCCAACGCTTGGCGGCTTTAGTTCAAAGATATGCATCAGTGTTTATGGCATAATGTCTTGAGTGCAGTGGTAGCGTTGCTCGCCACTTAACGCGGCGTTATGTGCTATCATCAATTTCTTCCACTTTACGGTGTTTTTTATGAAACTTATTCCTCTTTTAAAGCAGCCTCGCATTCACTGACGGCATAGTGTTATTTCAATAATTCTTATTATTTAACATTTGCTTGAGGTTTCGTATGCAAAAAAAGCATTGGTCAAAATTTCAGTTACTCCATGAGGTGGTAACTAACCCTAATATTTCTATCAAAGGTACTCACAGTTATTACAGTGATTG